>NZ_JARWCR020000003.1:0-181382 GCF_029846695.2 Bradyrhizobium nivariense
GCTGCCGCGCGAACCGTCGACGCGGTCTGCGCCGCAATCGGCCGCGCACTCGATGCCTTCACATCCGAGGAATGCGCCAACTACCTCAAAAATTCAGGCTATCGAACCTAATGCCATCACGCTTTAGTCGACCGCCATGCGCGGGCGGCGGTGACCGGTCTGGAGCTCCGGATAGCCTGTGAGCATCAGCTTGTCAGCGCGCACCCCCCAGCTCTCCAGCCGGTCGAGGAAGCTCATGCCGAGCAGATTGGTCTTCATCTGCCCGCGTTGCACGATGAGGGCTGGCACCGATTTCTCGACGAGGTGGCCGACGGAGAGGCGGTCGATCGTGAGGCGGGCCGCCTTGGTATGGCCGCCCGCGGTTTCGAGATCGACGTCGTATTCGAGCATCTCGAGCGGCAGTCCGATCGCCTTCGCGGTTTCCCAGGTCAGCACCACCGAGGTCGCGCCGGTGTCGATCACCATCGGTGCGGCCACGCCGTTGATCTTCGCGCGCAGCGCGAATTCGCCGCCCTGGCCGCGCTGGATCTGTACGGCGGGGGCAGGCGATGCGATCTGTGTGCGGAAGATGTGCGAAACCTTGCTGCTCGCGCGCGCGATCTGGTCGGAATCGCCGTAGGCGACGACGGCACCTGCGGTGCCGGCGAGCATGATGAGAACGAGCAGGAAGCGGATCATTGCGCACCTCCGGATGCGCGCAGGCCGGTCAAGTGCGTTTCGGCGATCCCGCGACGGCCGCAAGTCCAGCCTGATTCATACGCGTGGGCAGCCGCGCCATGACCGCTAGCCGTTCCGCGCTTTCCATGGCGTGCCAGCGCGCGATCTCCGGCAAGGTGCGTCCGCAGCCGAAGCACAGTTTTGTCTTGGGATCGATCATGCAGACGGCCACGCACGGCGTTTCTTTGCTCATTCGGGCATAGTGGGGGATGGTCGGCCATGTCTGCAAGCATCTCGTTACAAGCCTGTACCTGCGCTCATGATCGGCTTGTGGCGAGGCCTGCGCTTCTCGTCCGCCACCGCGGAACTCTCCGGCTGGAGCGGCGGAGAATCATCCGACATCGGCGCCAGCGCGCTCATCACGCGCTCCGGCGGGAAGGTGACGATCACTTCGGTGCCGATGCGCAGCTTCGATTTCAGCGTGAATGTACCGCCATGCAGGTCGATCAGATTTTTGGCGATCGGCAGGCCGAGACCCGCGCCCTGTTCAGCCGATTTGATCGAGTTGGAGCCTTGGCCGAACGAGGCGAGCACGACAGGGATCTCGTCCTCGGGAATGCCGGAGCCGGAATCCTTCACCGAGAGATATTGTCCGCCCGAGGCGGTCCAGCCGGCCTTGAGCCAGATCTCGCCACCCTGCGGGGTGAACTTGATCGAGTTGGAGAGCAGATTGAGCATGACCTGGCGGATCGCGCGCTCGTCGGCCCAGAGCCGCGGCATTGCCTGCTCGAACACCTCGTGGATGGTGATGCCGCGGCTCGAGGCGCGCAGCTTCATCAAATGATGGCAGTCGGCGACAATGCCGACCAGCGAGACCGCTTCCTCGTTGAGCTCGTAACGGCCGGCCTCGATTCGCGACAGATCGAGGATCTCGTTGATGAGGTTGAGCAGGTGGACGCCGGAATTATGGATGTCGCCCGAATATTCCTTGTAGACGGCGACCTGATGCGCGCCGAAGATTTCGCTCTTCATCACCTCGGAGAAGCCGAGGATGGCGTTCAGCGGCGTGCGCAGTTCGTGGCTCATCTGCGCAAGAAAGCGCGACTTGGCGACGTTGGCGGATTCAGCGCGGTGACGGGCTTCGTCCGAGATCGCCTTGGCCTGTTCGAGCTCGCCGATCAGCGCGTCCTTCTCGGCGCGCGCCTCGAGCGTGGCGAAGGTCGAGGAGTGCAGGCGGTGCGCCAGCAGCACGAAATAGCCTTCGGCCGAGAGCGCGAGCGCGGCCAGGACGTAATTGTCCAGCGAGCCGGTCATCACAAAGCTCAGCGCCATCGCGACCGCGACCGGCGCGGTGGCGGCAAGGGCTGCGATCGGCAGATTGGCGGCCAGCATGCTCGATACTGCGATCACCAGCAGCATCAGGAACATCATCAGCGTTTCCGTGACCATGTCGAGCACGGGATGGATCAGGATCGCCATCCAGCACAGGCCATAGAGCAGGTCGAGCACGACGAAGCGTGTCCGCCAGGCGCGCGTCGCGGTCGGCGAGGAGGGCTCGGCCAGGAAGCGGTGGCAGCTGCGGATCATCGCTGCGTGGATGCAGAGCATGCCGGCGGTCCAGGCCGCGGCCGGGATCGGCTGCATCCACAGCCCGAACAGCACGCCGGTGGCAACGACCAGCAGCATCGCGACGTAGGAAGCCGACAGCCGCGTCTGGGCATATTGGCGCAGCATCTCGGCGTCGAAAGCCGGCCGGGTTCCGCTGGTCGACGTTAACTTGTCGCGCGCCTCGCGTACCCGCTGCGCCGCAGCCCTACGGCTGCTCGCCGACGGCGCGCTCACCGGCTCGGCCGGAAGCTGCACAACCTCGGGCTTTTCAGCGGGTTTACTCATCGCACAACAACAGTTCCTGCCCGCGCGAGACGGGCCTTCTGCATTGTCTATCTCTGGCAAGAAATCCTTAAGAGGTGACTTAAGGAGCTAAAGAATTACGTTAACCCGGCGTTAATTTGGATCGCGCCTGTGCCGCTCAATGCAGCGCCGCATGCTGTGCGATATACACCACGGCTCCCGCCAGATAGCCGGCGAGCGCCGGAGCGGCGATGCGGCGGGCGTACCAGAGGAACTCGATGCGCTCGAGCCCCATGGCGGCGACGCCTGCGGCCGAGCCGATAATCAAGATCGAACCACCGGTGCCGGCGCAATAGGCGATGAACTCCCAGAGGAAGCTGTCGGCCGGATAATGCGTGAGGTCGTACATGCCCATCGTCGCGGCCACCAGCGGCACGTTATCGATGACGGCGCTGAGCAGCCCGAGCACGACGACGATGACGTCCTGGCGGCCAATCGCGGTGTCCAGCCATTTAGCCAGCATGGAGAGCAGGCCGGCATGTTCAAGGCAGGCGACTGCGAGCAAGATGCCGAGGAAGAACACGATCGAGCCCATGTCGATCCGCGTCAGCGCATGCGCAAGCGTGAGCGGGCCGCGGACATGCTCATCCTTGTTGCGATGCACGATCTCGCCGACCAACCACACGATGCCAAGCCCGAGCAGGACGCCCATGAAGGGCGGCAGCTGCGTGACCGTCTTGAAGGCGGGCACCGCGATCAGTACGCCGAGTCCGAGATAGAACATCACGTTCCGCTCGAACGGATCGACGCCCTGCAACCCGTCCTCTTTCGTCGGCGGTGCGATGGTCTTGCCCCGTAGCGAAAAGCTGATGAATGCGAGCGGCACCAGCAGGTTGAGCAGCGAAGGCAGGAACACCGCGCCCATGATTTTCAAGGGCGAGATCTGCCCGCCGATCCACAGCATGGTCGTGGTGACGTCGCCGATCACGGTCCATGCACCGCCGGCATTTGCGGCGATGACGATGAGGGAGGCGAACAGCAGGCGGTCGTCGCGCTTGGCGATCAGCCGCTGGATCAGTGAGACCATGACGATGGTGGTGGTCAGATTGTCGAGGATTGCACTGAGGAAGAAGGTCACGAAGCCAATCAGCCATATCAGACGGACCTGGCTCGTCGTGCTGATGCGCGAGGTGATGACCTCGAAACCGTCATGGGCGTCGATCACTTCGACGATGGTCATCGCGCCAACCAGGAAGAACACGATCTGCGCGGTGGAGGCGACGGACTCGTCAAGCTGACGCCCGACCAGCGTGTGGTCTCCCGTCGCGAGCGCGTAGATTGTCCAGAGCACGCCTGCGCCGAGTAGCGCAGACGCACTCTTGTTCACCCCGATCGGGTGCTCGAGCGCGATCGCCGCATAGGCGAGGACGAAGACTGCGGCGAGTGCGATCAGCAAGGCGGGGTCACCTCGTCAGGTGTCAGCGATTAAGGCGCGCGAGCAGGCTCGATGTATCCCAGCGCTTGCCGCCCATCTTCTCGACCTCGGCGTAGAACTGGTCGACCAGCGCGGTCACCGGCAGATTGGCGCCGTTGCGGCGGGCTTCGGCCAGCGAGATCGAGAGGTCCTTGCGCATCCATTCGACCGCGAAGCCAAAATCGTACTTGTCGTCGTTCATGGTCTTGTAGCGGTTCTCCATCTGCCAGGACTGCGCCGCCCCTTTTGAGATGGTCTCGATCACGGCGGCGACGTCGAGGCCGCTCTTCTTGGCGAAGTGGATGCCCTCGGAGAGTCCCTGAACCAGGCCGGCGATGCAGATCTGGTTGACCATCTTGGTCAGCTGGCCCGAGCCGGCGGGTCCGAGCAATTTGCACATCCGCGCATAGGCGCTGTTGATGATCGGCTCGGCGCCGGCATAGGCGCCCTCGGCGCCGCCGCACATCACCGTCAGCACGCCGTTCTCGGCACCGGCCTGGCCGCCGGAGACCGGGGCGTCGATGAACTTGAAGCCACCCTTGGTGGCGGCCGCATCGAGCTCACGCGCGACCTCGGCGGAGGCGGTGGTGTGGTCGACGAAGGTCGCACCCTTCTTGATGCCGGCAAACGCACCGTCGGCGCCGATCGTGACCGCGCGCAGATCATTGTCGTTGCCGACGCAGCACATCACGAAGTCCTGGCCCTCGGCCGCAGCCTTCGGGGTCGCCGCAGTCTTGCCGCCGAACTTGTCCGCCCACTCCTTCGCCTTGGCCGCCGTGCGGTTGTAGACGGTGACCTCATGGCCCCCTTTTTTCACGAGGTGTCCGGCCATGGGGAAGCCCATGACGCCGAGACCGAGGAAAGCGACTTTAGCCATGTGTGGTACCTTGTCCGTAGTTCGGGTTTTACGGTTTTTGCCGGCCGAGGACGCCAATCGGCGCCCTCAAAAGTTCCGCCATTGCGGCAGATCGCGCGCACCATAAACCGTTGAGGCCGGAGGGCAACGGCTTCGTTTGATGCCCTCCTGTGCTAGGATGGCGGACCTAAGGACTTCGAAAAAGGGAGCGAAAGCATGAGCGGCGTAAGCGTGGGCGTGCTCGATCATTTCAACATCCGGACCCGGAATCTGGCCGAGACCGTCCGCTTCTACGAGGAGGTGCTGGGCCTGGAAAATGGCGCCCGGCCGAATTTCGCCTTCCCCGGCGCCTGGATGTACAGCGAAGGCAGGCCGGTGGTGCACCTCGTCGATATTTCGCCGACCGCGGAGCCACAAAAGCCGGATTCCGGCGTTGTCCACCACGTCGCCTTCGTCAGCCGCGGGTTTGACGGCATGAAGCAGCGTCTGGCCTCAAAGGGCATGAAGTTCGACTCCCGCCAGGTGCCCGGCGGCGACCTCTGGCAGATCTTCGTCCACGACCCCAACGGGGTCATGATCGAGCTCAACTATGAGGCGGCCCTGGAGCAGGGGGCCGCCCCCGCCGAGATGGCTGGCGATATCGGCAGGCAGTAGCCTTTTGGGTGTTTCCGCTCTAATGGGGCACCCTAAAGCATTGAGCACGATTGTCGGAAAACCGCTCTACCCTTTTCCGCATCGTGCTCCGTTCAGGAGATGCGCTTTGAGCGTGACGCAGCAACAGGTTCTCGACAGCCTCGCCAGGATCAAGTCGCCCCGCGGGGTCGCGCTCGCCAATGCCAATGTGCTGAGCGCGATCAGCGCCGCCGACGGCAAGGTGTTCTTCTCGATCAATGTCGATGCCGCCGAGGCGCGGGCCTGGGAATCCGTCCGGGCCGAAGCGGAGGCCGCCGTGCGCGCCATTCCCGGCGTCACCACAGTGTTGGTGGCGCTGACCGCCGAGCGCAAGCCCGGCGCGGCGCCGCCTGCGCCGCCAACGCCGAGCCGCGGCACGCCAGGCGTCCAGCCGGTCCACGCCCACAAGCCGCCGCAGGGCGGAGGGTCGCCGATGGCGCGGCAGTCCGAGATTCCGGGCGTCGCTGCCGTGATCGCGGTCGCCTCGGGCAAGGGCGGCGTCGGCAAGTCCACCACCGCGCTCAATCTGTCGCTGGGCTTGCGCGATCTCGGCCTCAAGGTCGGGCTGCTCGATGCCGACATCTACGGCCCCTCGATGCCGCGGCTGACGGGCCTGCACGACAAGCCGGAGCTGAACGCCGAGCGCAAGATGATTCCGCTCAGGCGTTTCGGCCTCGCCATCATGTCGATCGGCTTCCTGGTGGAGGAAGAGACCGCGATGATCTGGCGCGGTCCCATGGTGATGTCGGCGGTGACGCAGATGCTGCGCGACGTCGAATGGGGCACTCTCGACGTCCTCGTCGTCGACATGCCGCCGGGCACCGGCGATGCCCAACTCACCCTGGCGCAGAACGTGCCGCTGAAAGGCGCCGTGATCGTCTCGACCCCGCAGGACCTGTCCCTGATCGACGCAAGGCGGGGACTTGCGATGTTCAAGAAGGTCAACGTGCCCGTGCTCGGCATCGTCGAGAACATGAGCTATTTCCAGTGCCCGCATTGCGGCACGAAATCGGATATTTTCGGCCATGGCGGCGCGCGCCACGAGGCCGAGAAGCTCGCGGTGCCGTTCCTGGGCGAGGTCCCCCTGCACATGGCGATTCGCGCCACCTCGGATGCCGGCACCCCCGTGGTCGACAGCGAGCCGGACGGTCCCCATGCGGCGATCTACCGCGCCATTGCGGGACAGGTCCGGGACCAGCTCAAGGGCGTCATCGCCGCGGCATGACCCGGCCCTGCGTCCATCGGCTGGGGACATGCGACTTTCGTAGAGCCCCGTCATGCCAATGTCGCGTTTCGAAAGCTGGGCTTCCGTGTTAAAGGCCCACGGCAGTCAAGCCCCTTCGGTTCGACGCGGCCCAAGAACGCGTCGCCGGAATGAGCGGCAGCAAAGAGGAAGTTAGGGGAAACGCCCCAACAAGGAGAGACTGAAGATGAAGCGTCGTGATTTCTTGAAAGTGTCGGCAGCAGGCGCGGCGGCGACCGCCGCGGTGGCCTCGCCGGCGATCGCGCAGTCCTCGCCCGAGATCAAGTGGCGCCTGACGTCGAGCTTCCCGAAGTCGCTCGACACCATCTATGGCGGTGCCGAGCAGATGGCGAAATACGTCGCCGAGATGACCGACAACAAGTTTCAGATACAGGTCTTCCAGGCGGGTGAAATCGTTCCGGGTCTGCAGGCGCTGGATGCGACGCAGAAGGGCACCGTCGAGATGTGCCACACGGTGTCGTATTATTACGTCGGCAAAGACCCGACCTTCGCAATCTTCGCGTCGGTGCCTTTCGGCCTGAACGCACGCCAGCAGAATTCCTGGCTCTACCAGGGCGGCGGCAACGAGCTTGCCAACGAGTTCTTCAAGAAGTCGAACGTGGTGGGCTTCCCCTGCGGCAACACCGGCACCCAGATGGGCGGCTGGTTCCGCAAGGAGATCAAGACCGTTGCCGACCTCTCGGGCCTCAAGATGCGCATCGGCGGCATTGCCGGCCAGGTGCTCCAGAAGGTCGGCGTGGTGCCGCAGCAGCTCGCCGGCGGCGACATCTATCCGTCGCTGGAGAAGGGCACGATCGACGCCGCCGAATGGGTCGGCCCCTACGATGACGAGAAGCTCGGCTTCGCCAAGGTCGCGAAGTACTACTATTACCCGGGCTTCTGGGAAGGTGGTCCGACCGTCCACGCCTTCGCCAATATCGACAAGTGGAACGAGCTGCCGAAGAACTATCAAGCGATTCTCACCAACGCGACCGTCAACACCAACACCTGGATGGCCGCGCGTTACGACATGCAGAACCCGGGCGCGCTGAAGCGTCTGGTCGCCGGCGGCACCCAGCTTCGTCCGTTCACCAACGAGGTGCTCGAAGCCTGCCTCAAGGCGACCAATGAGCTGTGGGGCGAGATCTCGGCCAAGAACGCCGACTTCAAGAAGTCGATCGACGCCATGCAGGCCTACCGCTCCGACGAATATCTGTGGTGGCAGGTTGCCGAATATACCTACGACAGCTTCATGATCCGCTCGCGTACCCGCGGCTGATCGTCTTAAGACCAAAGTCGAGAACGGGAAAGCCCGACCTCCTCAGGAGGCCGGGCTTTTTCTTTGCCGCAGTGCGATCACGATGGAAATCGGCAACGCGATGTTCCATGCTCGATCCCAAGCCTCGGCAAGAAGGCTCAAAATCACAATCCATCAGGGTAGGACATCATGAAAAGAAGAGACTTCATCAAAGTCACGGGACTTGGTGCGGCTGGCGCCGCGACGTTTGCCGCGCCGGCCATCGCGCAGTCGATGCCGGAGATCAAATGGCGCATGCCGACGAGCTGGCCGAAATCGCTCGACACGCTCTATGGCGGCGCCGAGATGATGGCCAAGATGGTGGCGGAAGCGACCGACAACAAATTTCAGATTCAGACATTTGCCGGCGGTGAAATCGTGCCGGGCCTTCAGGTGCTAGATGCCGTGCAGAACGGCACCTGCGAAATCGGTCACACCGCATCTTATTACTATTTCGGCAAGGATCCGACTTTCACTTTCGGCTCGTCCGTGCCGTTCGGACCGAACATGCGCATCAACCAGGCCTGGTACATGTTGGGGGGCGGCAGGGAAATCCTCAACGAGTTCTACAAGAAGTACAACGTCGTCTCGCTGCTCGCCGGCAACACCGGCTGTCAGATGGGCGGCTGGTTTCGCAAGGAAGTCAAAGTGCCCCAGGACTTCAACGGCCTGAAGTTTCGCATCGGCGGCTTTGCGGGTCGCGTGCTGCAGAAGCTCGGCGCGGTGCCGCAGCAGATCGCGGGCGGCGACATTTACCCGGCGCTCGAGAAGGGCACCATCGACGCCGCCGAATGGGTCGGACCGTACGACGACGAGAAGCTCGGCTTCGTCAAGGTGGCGCCGCGTTACTACTTTCCGGGCTGGTGGGAAGGCGGGCCGATGCTGCTGGCGTTCGTCAACCAGGACAGATGGAATGCGCTGCCAAAGCACTATCAGAGCATCCTCGAGCAGGCGGGGCACTTCGCCAACAACTGGATGATGGCGAAGTACGATCAATCCAACCCGCCGGCGTTGCGCCGCTTGCTCGCCGCCGGCGCCAAGCTGCATCCGTTCTCGCCGGAGATCATGCAGGCCTGCTTCAAGGCGGCGAAGGAGCTGCACACCGAGGTCTCCTCGACCAACGCGGATTTCAAGAAGGTGTACGATTCGCTGACGGCCTTCTCGAACAACGGCTACCAGTGGTTCCAGGTCGCCGAGGTCGGGTACGACAATTTCATGGCGCGCAACTCGCAGAGCTGATCGCGCCACATCGCGAATGCAAGGCCCCGGTGCGAAAGGCCGGGGCCTTTGGTTTTGCGACCGGGCTCGGGGGCTCACAAAAAAAAATCTGGAAAACAACCCCATGCACAGTAGACGAGGGGTGAGGGCATGAGGCGCCGTGAAGGCGGCTAACGGCTTGATACGTCGGGGATAGTTCGAGCGGGAAGGCGCGATCAACGCGCAATTGGGTCAACTGCGAACTTTGAGTCCAGATCAAGCGCACGGAGACCGCCGGGTCGGAAACCGGCCGAGCGATGGGCGGCCGCCACGTCGCTGTTCCCATCCTGCGAGCAACGAAGCCGTTTGACTCGTCAGGCAAAACAGTGGCAAACAGCGATAATCGCATAATCCGAAATGAGAGTCCTTTGCATGGATCCCGGGGGCGATGAGCTTCGGCCCTGACGAAGTCCAACGCGCGCTGCGCAAGGCCTGGTCGTTGTCGACTGCCAGCCAGTGGACCGCGAACAATCCGGCGGCAGGGCAATGCAACGTCACGTCGCTGCTCGTTCACGAACTCGGAGCCGCCTCAGGCTGCTGGGTGATGCTGGACCTGGATCAACGGCGTGGCCGCGACGCCAGGGGCATCTGTCCATGAGCGCGCGGCGGCTTGTTAGGACCCGGCCAACGGCCGGATCGGTCAAGAACGCACTTCGAAGATCATGTTGAACGGCGTCTCGGTGGCGCGGCGGAAGCGCCTGAAGCCCGCTTCAGTCGCGACCTGACGCAATCTGCTTTCACCCGCTTGTGCGCCGAGCCCCAAGCCCACTTCCTGAGACAGTGACGCCGGCGTACAAATGAATGTCGAGGCGTGATAGAAGATGCATCCGACCGGGTTGAGATTGTCCTTGAGATTGTCATGAGCAAACGGCTCGACGATCATCCACGACCCATCCTTGGCTAGCGTTTCCTTGACATGCTTGCCTGCACCTACGGGATCGCCCATGTCATGCAGGCAATCGAAGAACGCCACCAGATCATAGTCTTTCGCCGGAAAATCCTTGGCACTGGCCTGCGCGAACGTGATGCGGTCTCCAACTCCTGCTTCTTGCGCCAAGACCTTCGCGCGTTCAATCGAAGGCTTGTGGTAATCGAACCCGAAGAATTCTGAATTGGGGTAGGCCTGCGCCATCACAATCGTAGAGGTGCCGTGGCCGCATCCGACATCGGCCACCCTGGCGCCAGCTTTCAGTTTCGCTTCGACGCCTTCGAGCGTCGGAATCCAGTTCGAAACCAGATTGGCGTTATAGCCCGGCCTGAAGAAGCGTTCGGTGCCAGAGAAAAGACACTTCGAATGCTCGTGCCAACCAACGCCTTTCCCGGTTCGAAACGCTTCGGCGACTTTGGGTTCGTCGAGATAGGTGGACTGCACGACATCGAATGCGCCGGCAAAGAAGGCTGGCGACCCCTCTTCGGCGAACGCCATGGCTTGCTCCGCCGAGAGTGAGAACGCATTTCTTTCGGGATGGTAGTCGATGTATCCGGAAGCGGCCTGCCCGGACAGCCATTCGCGCACATAACGCTCATGCAGGCCGGTCTTCTTCGCAAGCTCGGACGGAGTGATCACAGCACCATCCGCCATCGCCTTGTAGAGCCCGAGGCGATCGCCGAGCAGTATGCTTGCGCCACCAAGCGAGATGCCGAGGTCGCCGACCAGCTTTCCTACGAGCGCGTTCAACTTTTCAAGGTTTGGTTCACGCATTGCAGCTTCCTCCTCTTTGAGAACAGCCTCATCGTTGGTCAAAAAGCCCCGGGCGACCGGCGGATCGCAAGTGTGAAAGGGGGCACGTTCCGGCGAATAGCCGTGGGCCGCTCGATGTCAGATTGGGTCAGAAGCAATAACGTTTAATCGAGCCGCGGATTCCTGCCTGCGGCCCAAGAGCCGACATGCGCGGCCGTATGGGCACGCGCCTGCCTAGCTTACACCAACCTGACAGAGTTAAAAGCGGAACCGGGACGCTTTTGTTCTGGCCGAAACCGTGCGGATGATGGAAGAGATCGTAAATGCGGCGCGAGCCGTGCTTGCACCGGAGCATCCGGCGGGAATGCCATGCGTCTACTGATCGTCGAGGACAATGCGGAGCTGTCGCGGCTCGTTGCCGGCGGGCTGTCGGCGGCCGGCTATGAGAGCGACATCGTCGGCAGCGCGGCCGAGGCGCGCGAGGCGGTGAGCAGCGTCAGCTATGCCGCGATGATCCTCGACCTCGGACTGCCCGACGGCGACGGCCTGTCGGTGCTGCGCGAGCTGCGTCGGCAAATGGAGCCGTTGCCGGTGCTGGTGCTGACCGCGCGCGGCGGCTTGCAGGATCGCGTCAGCGGCCTGCGCAGCGGCGCCGACGACTATCTCGCAAAACCGTTCGCGATGGAGGAGCTGGTGGCGCGGCTGGAGGCGATCTTGCGCCGTCCGGGCCAGTTGCTCGGTCGCTCGCTGCGCCTCGCCAACCTCGTCTACGACACCGAAAGCCGCCAGATCTTCGTCGACGACCAGCCGCGCATCATTTCCGCGCGCGAGACCTCGGTGCTTGAGATTTTGCTGCGCCGGCAGGGGCGGGTGGTGCCGAAGAAGAACGTCGAGGACCACATCTTCGGGCTCGACGGCGAGGTCGCCTCCAATGCGGTCGAGGTCTACGTCTCGCGGCTGCGCAAGCAGCTCACGGAGCACGGCGCCAAGGTCGTGATCCACACCATCCGCGGCGTCGGCTATCTCATGGCCGAGGAGAAGTAGCGTGGCCCAGGTCGGATCTCGCGCCGGCATCTATGCGAGATCGCCGACCTTCAAATCGCTGATCTGGCGCATCGTGTTCCTGCACATCGTGGCGGTCGCGGTGGTCGCGATCTTCCTGCCGCTGGTGCTGTTCTGGCTGCTCAATTCCGAGATCGACCAGTTGCACCGGGATGCCATGCGCGCGCAGGCCGAGGTGCTTGCCGAGCGCATCGTCGCCCAGCCGGACGGCCTGTTGACGTTCAACCTGCCGGACAGTCTCAAGGGCCTCTATTCGGAAGCCTATGGTCGCTACCAATACGATATTCGCGATGCCGAGGGACATCTGCTGTTCTCGTCGCGCCGCAAGACCGGCACTGCCACGGCCGCGCCGCCGCCGCTCTCCGAGACGATTTCCGGCGCCGGCGTCACCCGCATTGTCGACGGCAAGGTGATACGAATTCGCGTCGCGGAGGACCTCGCGCATCGCGACGTCATCATCGACGACATCGTCTCGAATTTCTTTCGGCGGGTGGGATGGACCACCATTCCGATCCTGCTGATCCTGCTCGCCACCGACATCATCATCTTCCGTCGCGCGATCGCGCCGCTGTGGAAGGCCTCGGAACAGGCCAGCAATATCGGGCCAGCGCGCACCGACATCCGCCTGCCGACCGAGCAGATTCCGCGCGAGATCATGCCGCTCGTCACCGCCGTCAACCAGGCGCTCGATCGCCTCGAGGACGGCTTTCGCGTGCAGCGGCAGTTCACGGCCGACGCCGCGCATCAATTGCGCACGCCGCTCGCAATCCTGCGCACGCGGATCGAGACGCTTCACGACGGCGCCGCACGGCAGGCGCTGCATGCCGACATCGAAGCCATGAGCCGCATCGTCGCCCAACTGCTGGAGATCGCCGAGCTCGACACGCTGGTGCTCGATCCCGGCGAGACCGCGGATTTGCGCGCCGTCTGCGCCGAGGTGGTCGGCGCGATCGCACCGTTCGCGCTCGCCCAACACAAGGACATCGCCCTCAAGGGCAGCGACGCGCCGGTGCTGATCCACGGCAATTCCGAGATGCTCCAGCGCGCGATCTTCAATCTCGCCGAAAACGCCATCAAGTTCACGGCCAAGGACAGCTCCGTCGATGTCGAGGTGAGCGAGGACGGTGCGGTGCGGGTGCGCGATTGCGGCCCGGGCATCGCGGAAGCCGAGCGTGAGTTGATCTTCCAGCGCTTCTGGCGCGCCGACCGCCAGCGCAGCGACGGCGCCGGCCTCGGGCTCTCGATCGTGCGCGCCGTGGCCGACGATCACGCGGCGACGGTCGCGGTGGAGAACCTTCCGGGAGGCGGCGCGGAGTTTACGCTGCGGTTCAGGCTGGCGGAGGGAGCAAAGGTCGCTGAGAAGAATTGGCGCAGCACTGACGCTGCACCCTCTCCCCTTGTGGGAGAGGGTGGCTCGTCGCGATAGCGACGAGACGGGTGAGGGGTTTCTCTCCGCGAGTCCATTTCTCAATGGAGTGCGCGGAGGCAACCCCTCATCCGGCGCTTCGCGCCACCTTCTCCCACATCCGCCCTTCGCCAAGGCTTCGGCGGACATGAGGGGAGAAGGAAGAAAGCGCTATTTCAGCTTGCCGGTGGACAGGTCGATGATCATGCGCGTGGCCAGGTAAAGACGCGGCACGATGCTGTTGAGCTGCACATATTCGGCATCGTTGGAATGCGCGCCGAAGCCCGACAGGCCCATGCCCTCCACCACGGCGCCGCTGGTCTTCAGCGCTGCAAACGCAGCGTCGGTGCCGCCGCCGGTCGCCTTCTCGTCGACCTTGAGGGGCAGTCCGAGCTCCCCATAGATCGTCTTGCCGTAAGCTGCCACGCGGCGCGAGGCGTCGTTGGCCTCGAGCGGCGGGCGGCGCACCTCGAATTTCAAGTCGACCTTGGACTCGGGCAGCAGGTGATTCTTGATCTTGTTCTGGAGCGCCTTCTCCAGCTCGTCGAAATCCGCCACCTTGAGCGCGCGTGCATCGGCCTGGGCCGTGGCGTCGGCGGGGATCACGTTGCGGTTGGTGCCGGCCTTGGAGACCGTCCAGTTCAGTTTCAGGCTCTGCTCGGGTTTGGATAGGTCCTTCATCTGCAGCACCTGATGCGAGAGCTCGTACAGCGCGTTAACGCCGCCCTCGGGCCGTGCGCCCGCATGCGACGACTTGCCCTGCACCGTGAGATAGGCCGAGCCGATGCCGCTGGTGGCCAGCCGCAGCGTGCCGTCGGTGCCGCCGCCTTCAAACGAGAACACCACGTCCTGATCCGAGGCGAACTTGGTGATGGTGCCGCGCCAGCCGGGCGAGGAGATCTCCTCGTCGCCATTGGTGAGCACCGTGAGCGTGCCGTAATCCCTGAAGTTCAGCTTCTGGAGCAATGCCACGGTGTGGAGAATGAGCGCAACGCCTTGCTTGTCGTCGGCAATGCCGAGGCCGTAGGCCTTGTCGCCGTCGATGCGGAACGGCTGGTCCTTCAGCATGCCCTTCAGGTAGACCGTGTCCATGTGGGCGATCAGCATGATCTTCTTGCTGCCGGTGCCCTTGAAGACGGCGTGCACGGCCGGGCCGATCTTCTCGGGCGTGTCGTCGAGGCGGTAGACGTCGGTGGGTTGCAGGATCTCCACCGCTCCGCCGAGGTGCTTGAGCTGGCCGGCAACACGCTCGGCGATCTGGTTCAGACCTTCGAAATCCTTGCTGCCGGATTCGATGCTGACGAGATCGCGCAGCGTGTCGAGCAGCGGCTGCTGCTCCTTTTGCGCCAGCGCATGGACGTCGGCCACGACATTGGCATTGGGCTCGGCATGCGCCATCGTTGCGGCGCTTGCGAGCCAGAACGAGGCTAGCAACGAACCGGCGAACGACGGAGCAGAGTGCGATCGGAACATGCGCGGCGGTCCCTGGGTTGGAGGATGGCCCGGTATGCCTGCGTTTCCAGCGCTTGTCACGCCGGCCGGCTCTCGATCGTGCGCGGCGTCGCCATAGCCGAAGCTCCGCTTCGGCGTTCTTGAGAACGGCGGCCGAAGGCCGCCTATGGCACCTTCTCCGACAAGGGAGAAGCGGGCAGCGGGAACCGCGCCAGCTACTGCTTCGGCTGGCCGAAGTCGAGCGGCGGCAGTTCGATCTGCGGAATCTCGATCTTGATGCTGTTGGGATCGACGGTGGACTGCACGCCCTTGTAGTGCATCACCATCGACGGGAACGTGATCACGAGCAGCACCATGATGACCTGGATGACCACGAACGGCACCGCGCCCCAATAGATCTGTCCTGTCGTGACCGGATCCATCCTCTTGCCGGTGACACGATCGGTGTAGCGCTCCTTCGGCGCGACCGAGCGCAAATAGAACAGCGCAAATCCGAACGGCGGATGCATGAACGAGGTCTGCATGTTGACGCCGAGGATGACGCCGAACCAGATCAGGTCGATGCCGAGATGCTCGGCAGCCGGCCCGAGCAGCGGGATCACGATGAAGGCGAGCTCGAAGAAATCGAGGAAGAACGCCAGGATGAAGACGAAGGCGTTGACGAAGATCAGGAAGCCGATCTGGCCGCCGGGCAGGGAGGTCAGCAGGTGCTCGACCCAGACATGGCCGCTGACGCCGTAGAAAGTGAGCGAGAACACGCGGGCACCGACCAGGATGAAGACGACGAAGGCCGAAAGCTTTGCCGTCGCCTCGGTGGCCTGGCGGACCAGGTCCCAGGTCAGCCGCCGCTTCGCCGCGCCGAGAATGAGGGCGCCGGCTGCGCCCATCGCGCCGCCTTCCGTCGGAGTGGCGATGCCGATGAAGATCGTCCCCAGGACCAGGAAGATCAGGAACAGCGGCGGCACCATCACGAAGGTGGTCTGCTGCGCCATCTTCGAGAGGAAACGGAAGCCAGTGAGCTTGTCGACGATCCAGTTCACGACTGCGACGGCAAACGCGAACAGGATGCCAAAGAACATGCTCAGCACCACGAAATCGGCGCCATGCGTGTCCGAACTCCGCATCATGAGCCATCCGAACGCGCAGCTTGCGAGGAACAGCACGCCGAGCGAAGGCAAGCCACGGCTGCCGCTTTCCTCGCGGAAGCCGATCGCTTCCTTCGGCAGGCCCGGCACCGCCTTCGGGAAGATCAGGCTGACCAGAAAGGCATATCCCGCATACAGGCCTGCGAGCACGAGGCCCGGAATGAATGCACCCTCGTACATGTCGCCGACCGACTTGCCGAGCTGATCGGCCATCACGATGAGAACGAGCGAGGGCGGAATGATCTGGGCCAGCGTGCCGGACGCGGCGATGATGCCGGTCGCCACCCGGCGGTCGTAGCCATAGCGCAGCATGATCGGGAGGGAGATCAGCCCCATGGAGATCACCGATGCCGCGACCACACCCGTGGTGGCCGCGAGCAGCGCGCCGACGAAGACGACGGCATAGGCAAGGCCGCCGCGGATCGTGCCGAACAATTGGCCGATGGTGTCGAGCAGGTCTTCGGCCATGCCGGAGCGCTCGAGCACCAGTCCCATGAAAGTGAAAAACGGAATCGCAAGCAGCGTGTCGTTGTTCATCACGCCGTAGACGCGCTCGGGCAGAGCCTGCAGGAAATCCGGATGGAATTGGCCGAGCTGGATGCCGATCACGGCGAAGAACAGCCCCACGGCGCCGAGCGAAAATGCCGCCGGGTAGCCGAGCAGCAGTACGACCACCAGCGCCGCAAACATGATCGGTGCCATATTGGCGATAATAAACGCGGTCATTGAATCCCCCTACGAAGCCGCTCGCCGATTACTTCTTTTCGATCGCTTCGACGAGGTGCTCGACCTCGGCCTCCAGCGCCGAAACCTGCGACTCGTGAGGATCCGGGATCATGCCGCGCATGATGGCGATCCGCTTGATCAACTCGGAGATGCCCTGAACGAGCAGCATCGCGAAGCCGATCATGATGAGTGATTTGGCCGGCCATTGCGGCAAGCCACCGGCGTTGCCTGATTGCTCGTTGATCTGGAACGAACGCAGGAAGAACGGTACGCCCGTGATGATCATGACGACGGTCAGCGGTATCAGGAAGAACAGGTGCCCGACCAGGTCGATCACGTTGCGCATCCGCTTCGGCAGCATGGCGTTGACGATGTCGATCCGGATGTGCTCGTTGTCCAGCAGCGTCCAGGACGAGCACAGCAGGAACACGATGCTGAACAGCACCCATTGCAGCTCGAGCCAGGAATTCGAAGACGTGTCGAAGGTCTTGCGCACGATCGCATTGACCGCCGAGATGATCACGGCGACCAAAATCAACCAGGCCAGGCGCTTGCCCGTCCAACGTGTAAACGCGTCGATGCCGCCGCTCAGTTTCAGGAGCGCTGTCAAAGATAGGTCCTCCCCGCTTATGCCTCGGCCGTCTTGTCTGCGCCGACTTGGGCGCGTTCGGCTTGTCTCGCCGCGCAGGCATGAGGCAGCCGCACAAAATCAGCGGGCGTGCCGTCCGTCAATTGGAAGTTTGTTGATAGTTAAGGGAAATCGCCCGGAAGAGGCAAGTTGACGCTAGCCGCCGGTGACGCTCATGTGCCGGGAGACGCTGGGGCGGTTGTGGCGGCGGTCGATGATGAAATCGTGGCCCTTGGGCTTCAGCCCGATGGCGCGGTCGATCGTATCCGCAAGCAGCGCATCGTCGTCCGATGCACGCAGAGGTTTGCGCAAATCGGAGGCATCCTCGTGGCCGAGGCAGGTGTGCAGCGTTCCCGTGCAGGTGATGCGCACCCGGTTGCAGGATTCGCAGAAATTATGGGTCATCGGCGTGATGAAGCCGAGCTTGCCGCCGGTCTCGGCGACGCCGACATAGCGCGCCGGCCCGCCAGTGCTTTCGGCAAGATCCGTCAGCGTGAATTGCTGGGCGAGTCGCGCGCGCACCAGCGACAGCGGCAGATACTGGTCGATGCGGCCCGATCCGATCTCGCCCATCGGCATGACCTCGATCAGCGTCAGGCCCATGCCCTTGCCGTGAGCCCAGCGCATCAGGTCGGGGAGTTCGTCCTCGTTGAGGTTCTTCAGCGCCACGGCATTGATCTTCACGGCGAGGCCTGCGGCGCGCGCGGCCTCGATGCCTTCCAGCACCTTGTCGATCTCGCCCCAGCGGGTGATCTCGCGAAATTTCTTCGGATCGAGCGTGTCGAGCGAGATGTTGATGCGGCGGACACCGCAATCGGCGAGCTCCTTGGCATGCTTTGCCAGCTGGGTGCCGTTGGTGGTGAGCGTCAGCTCGTTCAGCGCGCCGCTCGTCAGATGCCGCGACAGCGAGCGCACCAACGTCATCACATTGCGGCGGACCAGCGGCTCGCCGCCGGTGAGCCGCAGCTTCTTCACGCCCTTGGCGATGAAGGCGGTGCAGAGCCGGTCCAGCTCTTCCAGCGTCAGCAGGTCCGCCTTGGGCAGGAACGTCATGTCTTCCGACATGCAGTAGAAGCAGCGCAGGTCGCAGCGGTCGGTGACGGACACGCGCAAATACGAGATGGTCCGCCCGAACGGATCGGTCATCGCGCTCGACAGCGCGGCGCGGGGGCTCGCGGAAAGTCCGTTCATACCAAATGCCTTGTCACTTGCGGCGACAGCCGCAGCTTTGCTTCAGCGGTGCCTTGGAAGCAATCTAAGCATCGGAGGCGTCGGAGACAATTGGGGGGATAACGGAGGTCAGCGCTTGCTCGCGTTCGGATCGGGGAACGGCGAACCCGCGGTCGGTGCGGCCTCGGCCGGGACGGCGGAGGACGCCGCCGGTTTCGGCTTCTTGGGCCGGTGCGGCTTGCGGACCGGTTTTGGCGGGGTGGCCGGCTGGAGCTCGGCGAAAACCGGGTTCGGATCGGTGGTGACCGAGGCGGGTGTAGTGAAATCGCCGGGATTCTTGATCACGTTCACCGGGACGCTCGCCGGCTGGTATTTTGGCAGCGCGAAAGCCACCGTGAAGGGGGCGTCGGGGGCGGGAACCGAGACGGAGCAGGGGGTCTTGCAGCCCTGTCCGAGCGAGGTCGTGGCGTCAGCACCCGGGGGATTGGATTCGAGCCGGACCTGGACGGTCGGAGGGGCCGATTTGAACACGTTCCAGGACATTGAGGAGCAGCCGGCAAGACTTGTTGCTCCCAGGATGCTTACCCCAGCTAACGCAATCGCGATGACACGACGCATGACCATCCCCCTACTGCGACGAACCGCCACATCCCCGAGCGAACTTAGGAGCGTCGTTCCAAGCAAGCAACCGGCGGGCCGCGCATAGTTAATAGATGGTTAACGCAGGGTTCCGTGGAATCACCAAGTCATGTCAGTGCCTTGAGAGGTGCCTACGCCGTCATCAGGCTGCTTGCGGCGGCCGGCAGGTCGCGCATGTGATGGATCAGCCGGTCCGGCTTGAGCTCGGCGATCGGCACGTCCGTATAGCCGAAGCTGACCCCGATCACGGGAACTCCGGCGCGCCTGGCCACGCCGACATCGGGTCCGGCGTCGCCGACCATGATGCTGGCTTTGACCTCGCCGCCGGCCCGCGCCACCGTTTCGCGGAAAATGGTCGGATCGGGCTTCTGGACGCCAAAAGTGTCGGCGCCGCAGATCGCCGCGAAGCGCCGGCTCAGATCGAGCTGGTCGAGCAGCCGCTTCGACAGCCATTCCAGCTTGTTGGTGCAGACCGCGAGGCGGTGGCCCTGGGCCGCAAAATGGTCGAGCGCGGCCTCCAGCCCCTCGAAGGGGCGGGATTCGACGGCGATATGGTCGGCGTAATAGGCGATGAAATCGACCGTCAGCCGGTCCATGTCGGCCGGCGTGACGCTGCGGCCCTCGGCCTCCAGCCCCCGCTCGATCAACTTGCGGGCGCCGGCGCCGATCATGTTGCGGGCCGAGGCCATCGGCACGGGCGGCAGCCCTTCGCGGTCGAGCACGTAATTGAGCGCAGTGATCAGGTCGGGCGCCGTATCCACAAGCGTGCCGTCGAGATCGAAGACGATGGTGTGTGGGGAGGTCATGGTCCAGCGCTACCGGCCCGGCCCCGCCCGCGCAAGGGCCGAAGCCATAAGATCACCTTATAAGATCGGCCCGGAGGCCTGTTCCCCAGACCCTGTTCTCCGAGGGAAAACGAGGCTACATAAGCCGCCGCGAGCCTATCCGGCAGCACACTCGTAATTCAGGGGCGGGCGCATCGTGAACATGGACCAGTTGAAGCGGCAGGCTGCGGCGCGCGCCCTCGAGGAGGTGCGTGACGGCATGCAGCTCGGGCTCGGTACCGGCTCGACCGCAAAACATTTCGTCGAGCTGCTCGGCGAGCGGGTCCGCGCCGGGCTGAAAGTGATCGGCGTGCCGACCTCCGAGGCCACGCGTGCCGATGCCGTGCGCTGCGGCGTGCCGCTGACCACGCTCGACGAGATCGAGCATCTCGACCTGACCATTGACGGCGCCGACGAGATCGATCCCGAGCTCAATCTGATCAAGGGCGGTGGCGGCGCGCTATTGCGCGAGAAGATCGTGGCGGCCGCCTCGGACCGCATGATTGTGATTGCCGACGACACCAAATGGGTGCCGATGCTCGGCCGCTTTCCGCTGCCGGTCGAGGTCATCCCGTTCGGGCTCGGCGCAACGCGGTACGCGATCGCGAAGGCATTTGCGGAATGCGGCGTTTCCGGGCAAATGGCGGTCCGCAAGGGCAAGGACGGCCACGTTTTCGTCACCGATGGCGGCCACTGGATCGTCGATGCCCAACTCGAACGGATTGAGGATCCCGCCCGCCTCGCCACGGCGTTGAGCGCGATCCCCGGCGTTGTCGAGCATGGTTTGTTCATCGGCTTGGCCAGCTCGGCTGTTTTGGCGGGTGGCGAGGGAATCCGCGTGATTGAACGGCGAAAGCCGAAAGGAGACTGGGAATGAAGAGTGTTTTGAAATTCTTGCCGGCCGCGATCCTCGCCGTGGGACTGGCCCTCTCGGCCGCTCCGGCCGTGGCCCAGCAAGGGACTCCGCCGAAATCGTCGCCGGCGGCCATCGCGGCCGCCAAGGAGATCCTCACGATCAAGAACGCCGGCGCGATGTACGCCAACGCGGTGCCCGGCCTGGTCGAGAAGACCAAGATCGCGCTGATCCAGCAGAACCTCAACTACCAGAAGGACCTCAACGAGGTCGCACAGGTCGTTGCCCAGCAGCTCAAGGGCCGCGAGAACGAAATCGGCGAAGGCATGGCGCAGGTCTATGCCAGCGAGTTCACCGAGCAGGAGCTGAAGGATCTCGTCACCTTCTACAAGTCGCCGCTGGGCAAGAAGCTGATCGAAGCCGAGCCGCGCGCGATCGGGCTGAGCATGGCCTTCATGAACTCCTGGGCCCAGAACTTCTCCGAGACCGTAATGGGCAACTTCCGCGCCGAGATGCGCAAGCGTGGCAAGGAGATCTGACAGACACTATCTGATCAGAAGTCTCTACAGGAGGTCGGAGTGGACAATGGCTGAATTCGACGTCGACCTCTTTGTCATCGGTGGCGGTTCGGGCGGCGTGCGTGCCGCCCGCATCGCGGCCGGCTACGGCGCCCGTGTGATGGTCGCGGAAGAGTACCGCATGGGCGGCACCTGCGTGATCCGCGGCTGCGTGCCGAAGAAGCTGTTCGTGATCGGCTCACATTTCCGTCATGAACTCGAGGACGCCGCCGGTTTCGGCTGGACCGTTCCGCCCGCAACCTTCGACTGGCCGACGCTGATCGCCAACAAGGACAAGGAGATCGCCCGGCTCGAGGCGGCCTATACGACGAATGTCGAGAAGTCGGGCGCGCAAATCGTCAAGAGCCGCGCGGTGATCGAGGACAAGCACACCGTCCGCCTGCTCGAGAACGACAGGAAGATCACGGCGAAGTACATCCTGATCGCCACTGGCGGCGCGCCGAACCACGGCGCCATGATTCCCGGTATCGAGCACGTGATCTCCTCCAACGAGGCGTTCCACCTGAAGACGCTGCCGAAGCGGATCGTGATCCAGGGCGGCGGCTACATCGCGCTGGAATTCGCCGGCATCTTTGCCGGCTACGGATCCGACGTCACCGTGATCTATCGCGGCGACAACATCTTGCGCGGCTTCGACGAGGACGTCCGCGCCCATGTCCGCGCCGAGATGGAGAAGCAGGGCATCACCATCCTCACCGGCTGCACGGTGGCGAAGGTCGATCGGCACGGCGAGGAATTCACTTCGCATCTGTCGAACGGCTCGAGCATTGCTTCCGACCAGGTCATGTTCGCGATCGGCCGCCACCCCGCCGTCGCCAATCTCGGACTGGAGAAGGCCGGCGTCGCCATCAATCCGCGGAACGGCGGCATCGCCGTCGACCATTTCTCCAACAGCTCGGTCGACAGCATCTATGCGATCGGCGACGTCACCCACCGTCACAATCTGACGCCGGTGGCAATCCGCGAGGGCCACGCGTTTGCCGACACCGTGTTCGGCAAGCGCGAGGTGCAGGTCGATCACGCCACCATCCCGACCGCCGTGTTCTCGCAGCCGGAGGTCGGCACCGTCGGCCTCACCGAGACCGAGGCGCGCGCGCAATTCAGCCATGTCGACGTTTACAAGGCCACGTTCCGTCCCATCAAGGCGACGATGTCGGGCCGCGATACCCGCGTGCTGATGAAGCTCGTCGTTGACGGCTCGACCGACCGCGTGCTCGGCTGTCACATCGTCGGCGATGCCGCGGCCGAGATCACGCAGGCGGTCGCGATCGCGGTGAAGATGAAGGCGACCAAGGCCGATTTCGACGCGACGATCGCGCTGCATCCGACCGCGGCCGAAGAGCTCGTCACCATGCGCACCCCGACCTCACGCCACGTGCGGCAGGCGGCGGAGTAACCCCGCTCAGCCGTAGAGGTACCCGACCGGCTTGCCTTCGGTGCGCAGCGGACGGACGTCCTTCTGCGTGATGATCTGACCGGCGAGGCCGTCGATCTCGTCGCGCTGTGTCGGCGACCAGCTGCAAAGCTCGTTCATGCCTTTGAGAAGGCCGAGCCGGAGGACCTGGGTGTTTTCGCCGATGCCGACGAGGCTGATCGCGTTCTTGCCCGCCGTCACGACGTCGCCAGCCGCGAGTTCAAAGGTCTCGCCGGTCGTCTTCTTGAACTCGGTCGTGCCGCGGATGACGCGATAAATCACGACCTCGCCCTTGGCGAAACAGGCAGCGTCCGCTACTGCCGACGTGCTCTTGGGCAACAGCGACTGGCCGCGCGGGTCGGTTGCGATGATGTGGCCGGTGACGAGATGACCGCTCGGCACTTCGATGCCGATGTCGCGCACATAGACCGGCATGGATGATTTGACCGGGCTGTCGGTGAGCGGCTTGAACAGCGCATCCAGCGCCAGCGGGTCCTGCAGCCAAAAGCCTGCGTCCGCAGGGCGATCATGCAAAGGGTGGCTCCATGCCACCCGTGGCGTCTCGTCTTCGTTGATCTGATCCGGACCGACGATGGTCGGGTTCGGAAAGGTCGTCGGATCGGTGATGAAGGCTTCGAGGAATTTGCCGGAATAGCCCATGGAAATCGGATCCGGCGCCACCGTCTGTGGCGTCTTCAGGTTCTCTTCGGTCGACAATCCGGACCAGGTGTAAAACAGCTGGCGGTGCACGATCGCGCTCTGCAACATCACCGCGCCCGGGCCGACATTGTAGAAGCGCCCGTCATAGTCGAAGGTGAACGCGCCCGAGGTGACCAGCACGAGCTGAAAGCCGCCCGGCGGAAGATGCAGGTGGAAATCGGTAGGGCCGGTGTCGGGACGGTAGATCGGCAGGTTGGTCGCGACTTCGTGGAGCAGGAAGGTTTCGTTGTTGGCGTGAAAGCCATCGTTGGCGCGATTGTAGAGTGCCTGCGGCCGGTACGTCGGCTCGAACTTCGCATTCCGGTCGCGATCGATCGCCACGAAATCCTGAGCGTTGAGGCGAAGGGGCGCGCCGTCCGGACGGGTGAGGCCGGTGAATTTGAGATCGCCGGCGGCATGCACGTTCATGGCATTCTCCGATCTGGGCCGCTCATCCGGTCTCTCGGCGCACGCATCTTGCTGCTCCAATTCGTGGGACGGCAGGGAATCAGGCCTGATGCTGCCTTGCGAATTTTGGGCCAGTCGAGGTGCCGCGCGGCAGGCAGGCTCTCCGGCTCGCCGCCACGCGAAGAAAAATCGAGGTTGCACCTGAGGTTAGATGACACGCGTCACCGGCCTGCCTGGCCATGTTGGCCAAGCCGGCAGGTCCAGTGACGAGACGTGGCTTGTCTATTTTGTCGGCATCCTGGCGCGGACGTGCAGTCGCGCCGGTCAGTAAATGCCGGCAGCCGGGTGTCTGAAGCCGTTCATTCGAAGGATCGACGGACGGTCCGCTCGGGCTTGCCGTACGGGCTGTCAGCCCACTTCGCCATGTCCACTGCACGCGCGTCGATGAGTTCGCACCACAGGCAGCTGAGCTCCGCGCGGCCTTTGGCCGAGAGCATCGGAATGAGTCCATGGCCGCAGCCAGCGCAACACGTGACGCGATTCATGCTTCTCTCCGCGACCTTCCGAATTCAGGAACGACATTGTCGCTCTCGAAGCTTGCGCGGGCGCTATGAGGGCGCACGGACGCTTGCGGCCGCTGCGCTCGTCCCCGAGGTTGTCGCGTGTGCGATCCAGCGCGACACAGCGGCGATGTCCTCCGCATTGTCGCGGAAGGCGCGAAGCTGGAATTCAGCCGAGCTGCCACGCTCCACGATGGTGCGGCAGTGTTCGACCTCGGCGGCGCAGTTCAGCGCGGCCGCGTCCCCGGCGATGTCGTCGATCACGCGGGAGAGCAGCTCGGAGATCGTGACCGGCCCGTCCTTGGAGGCAAAGATGCAATCGGTGCCGTAGCGCTGGGCGCGCCATTTGTTCTCCACCGCAACCGCGCGTTCGACCGCTGTGACCTCTTTCGACAGATGAGGTCGCAGGTAGAGATAGCGGGTCAGGCAGCGATAGAGCGAGGCAATCGCGACGGCGTCGTCGACGAAGGTGCAGGTGTCTGGCGCGCGAAGCTCCAGCGTCGGGTGCTTCATGGAGGGACGCATGGCCCACCAGATGTGGCTTTCATCCGGGATCACGCCGGAGCGCTGCAACGCGTCGACATATTCGTCGTAGTCCTGCCTGCTCTCGAACAATTCGGGCAGGCCGGTGCGCGGCAGCTCGGAATAGGCCGCGAGCCGGTAGCCTTTCAGTCCGGTCTTGTGTGAATTCCAGAACGGGGAGGAAGCCGACAGCGCGATGAAGAGCGGCAGATGCGGCAGCATCGCCCGCATCACCGCCATACGCTTTTCGGGATCGGGCAACTGGACGTGCACATGCATGCCGCACATCAGGTTGCGGTGGCCGATGCTACGCAGATCCTCGATCATCTCCTCGTAGCGCGGCTTGGGGCTCGGTTGCGACATGCGCCAGAGCGCGGTCGGATGCGTGCCGCAGGCCATGATCGCGAAGCCGTATTGTGCCGCGACATTCGCGACTTCGCGGCGCAGGAAGCGAAGCTCTTCACGCGCATCGGTGACGTCGACGTGAACGTTGGTGGCGACCTCGAGCTGGGATTGCAGCATCTCCCTCATCGCCTGGCCGCCGGTCGACCAGTTCGCCGATTCGAACAGCTCATCGGGAGTCTGGATCGCGACCTCCAGGCTGCGGCGATCGGCGAGGAAGTATTCCTCCTCGATGCCGAATGAATATTCCGCAGCCTTGCCGCGTCCGCCGGCCGAGCGAATGACGACATGCTGCCTGTCCTCGGAGGAATCGAGCCGCAGCAATTTCAAAACGTCTGAAGCGAATATCATCGTGCCACCCCGCCGAGGTATTACCTGCGGGCGATAATCCTTCTGACCGGAGCGGGTTCCGCGTCGGATCCACCGGAAATTGCAAGGTCGAGCGGAACAATTTTCGCGCTTTCGGATGCCTGCGCGACCAGCGCGTGATTCGCGGGCACTTCCGTCCAGTCCGGTTCCTTGTCGAACGGCTCGGACACCACGATGACCTGGCCGCCGGCCTCGCGGAAATATAGCGTGTTGGCGGCATCGTTGACTGCAACCCGGAAGGCATAGAGATCCCGGCCGTTGGCGATGGCGCTGGTGAAGCGTAGCCGTTCGCGAAGCTCGCCTTCGTTGACGAGGCCGACGAGGGCTTGCAGCACGCGCGCCGTTGCGCCGAGCGGATCGCTATCGACGCCCGCGCCCATCATCGCGAGGAACACGGCTTCCGAATCGGTCGTGCCCAGCCGCGAGGGGTAGTAGGCGTCGGGGATCAGCGCCTCGACCTTGCGCCGCAGGCGATTCCAGCTGCCGACGAAGCCGTTGTGCATGAACATCCACTGGCCGCAGGCAAAGGGATGACAATTCTGCCGCGTCACCGCCGTGCCGGTGGCGGCGCGCACATGGGCGAAGAACAAATGCGAGCGCAGATGGCGGCAGAGGTAGCGCAGATTCTCGTCCGACCAGGCGGGGCGTGTTTCACGATAAAGGCCAGGCTCCGGATGCTCGCCGTACCAGCCGAGACCAAAGCCGTCACCATTCGAGCCGGCCGTCGATTGGAGCGAGCGGATGCTCTGCGCGATCAGCGAATGCTCGGGCTCGGTGACATAAGGTTCGAACGAGGTCGTCTCGCCCCGGTATGCAATCCAGCGGCACATGGGAATCCTGTCAGGAGATGCGTGCTGAGATGCATCAACGAACCTGACAGGACGATGGTTCCCGGCAGCGAATGCCGGGAACAGAAGTGGCCATTTACACCGGAACCGGAATCAACGGCGCGACTTCGCGATCATCTGCGTTCTCGCTCGCCGCGAGACCTTGTGCGACGCCGACACGGTCGGCCTCTGGACGGTTCTGGCTCATCTTGCGCTTGCCTTCGAACCGGACGACGGGAATGCGTACGCCGACGATTCCGCGCAGCTGCGCGGCGATGAAATCGGCGGGGGCATCCGTAACGGCCCACGGCTTGGTACGCGATCCTTCGTGCCTGTTCGTGAGCCGCGTCACGACGTCGAGCAGGCGCTCCGGCTCCTGGAAGAATTCGACCGGGCCGTAAGCATGCACCGCGACGTAGTTCCAGGTCGGCACGACCTTTTCGGTCTCCTGCTTGGTCGCGTACCACGACGGCGTCACATAGGCGTCGGGACCGCTGAAGATTGCCAGCGCGTCTCCGATCGGCGGCAGCTTCCATTGCGGGTTGGCTTTCGCCACATGCCCGTACAGCACGCCGTGCTCGCCTTCGCTCTCTTCGAGGAAGAGCGGCAGCGGCGTGGCGACCGGGCCTTCGGTGGTGGCTGTTACCAGACTGGCGAGGCGGGCACCATGAATGGTCGCCCGGATGCTCTCGATGTCGTCTTTGAAGGCGGGAGGGATGTACATGGCTTGTCTCCGGTGTCGTTCGGGAGATAGCCGCAAATCTGGTCTGTGAGAAACTGCCAGTTAGTGTCTATTTCATCAGTCCAGTTCGGCGACGGCCTGCGCGAGAAGCCTGCAGCCGCGTTCGATCTGCGCGGTCTCCAGCGCAGAATAGCCCATGACGAGGCCGACTGTCTTGCGCGTTCGGCGAGGTCCGACGAACAGTGCGGAGACGGGATAGACGCCAACGCCCTTTGCACGGGCCGCCTTGATCAAGATGTCCTCACGCTTCTGCGGCAGATCATCGAACCACGCCACGATGTGCAGGCCGGCGGCCGTGCCCTCGATCCGAACGCGATCCCCGAACCGGCGGCGAAGCGCGTCGAGCAGCGCCCGCTGGCGTTCGGCGTTGCGCCGGCGCACGCGCCTGATGTGGCCGTCATAGGCGCCGCTTTCGAGCATCGCGGCGAGGGCGTCCTGTTCGATCAGCGGCGTGTGCCGGTCCATGATCTGCTTGGCGGCGGCGAACAGGGATCGCAGGGCGGCGGGCACCACCAGATAGCCGATCCGCAAGGTGGGAGAGAGCGTCTTGGAGACGGTGCCGAGATAGATCACGTTGTTGCTGCCCTCCAGCGCATGCAGCGGTGGAATCGGCTTGGTGTCGTAGCGATACTCGCTGTCGTAATCATCTTCGATCACGTAGGCGTCGTTTGTCCTGGCCCAGGCGAGCAATTGGTGCCGGCGTCCGATCGGCATGACGCCGCCGAGCGGATATTGATGCGACGGCGTGACATAGGCGAGGCGGGCCTCGATGCCGTCGAGCCGCGCTGTCTCCAGTCCATCCGCGTCAACGGGGATCGGCATCGTTTCGGCGCCCGTTGCCGCGAAAGTGTGCCGCGCCATCTGGTAGCCGGGATCCTCCATCACGAAGCGGTCGCCGGCATCGAGCAGCAGGCGCGCGCAGATGTCGAGGCCCTGCTGCGAGCCGTTCACGACGATGATCTGATCGACCTCGCAGCGGACGCTGCGCGATCGCCACAGATAACCTTGAAGCGCGGTCCGCAGCCGCAGCGCGCCGCAGGGATGGTCATAGGCCAGGCGCTCGGGCTTGCGCGCCATCGCAGCAGTCACGGCCTTCTTCCATGCCCGCACCGGGAAATCCGACGGCGCGAGCTCGCCATAGCGGAAGTTCGCGACGAGCCCGCGCGGCGGCTCGGTCCAGCGCGGCGGGTCCCGAAGCAGCCGCTCGCCGAAGGCCGACAGCCGCACCTTCCGCGCCGAGGGCCGCGACGCCACGCGCGTGCGTTCCCGCTCGACGACGGCGCGGGCCACACGCGGCCGCGCGCCATGGCGTGTCTCGATAAAGCCTTCGGCGGCGAGCTGTTCGTAGGCGACGGTGACGGTCGAGCGCGCCACGCCCATCTCGCCGGCAAGCGCGCGCGAGGACGGCAGCCACCCGTCGATCCCGTACACCCGCGCCATGATCTGATCCCTCAGGGCTTCGTAGATCTGGCGCGCGCCCATGCGGCCGGCACGGGCAGCGGGACTGGTCTTCATCTGGATCATCCACATTCCAAGCCGGCATTCGCCCGAGCGGACGATGTCGGAACGTGATTCTAATCCTGTTCACCGAGAGTTTCGACGTAAGCCTTGCCGTAGGGATAAAAATGCTCCTTGCCGCCCTGGTCCCACAGCGCCCTGAGGCCGGGCGCCGCGATATCCCAATCCGGTCGGCACTTCATGCTGACCGCCCTGAGGTCTTGGCGGAGTTCTTCGACGGTCGGACGGCCGAAGAACCAGTAGCCGTTGTAGATCTTGTGAACGACGAGGCGGGGCTCCAGCACGATTACGTGCGGAATCATCGGATTGTGGACGGCGTCGGTGTATTCGGCGATGTCGAGATCCTTCTGAAGAAGGCGCCGCGAATCCGAGAGGAAGGGCCAGTGCGCTCCAACGCCGCTGCGATATTCGCTGGTCTGGGTGATGCTGTCGGTGGTGATCGTGACCATCCGGCAATAGCCCACCTCCATCTCGCGATGGAGCTGCAGCAAGCCTTCGGCCTGGCGGCGATCCTTCGGACAGAATCCGCCGCGGCCGAGCACGAGCACCATCGGGTCGCCACCCTGTAGCTCGGAGAGCTTTCGGTGCTTGCCGGTGTGGTCGCTGAGCTCGTAATCCGGGAAGGTTGCTCCCGGCATCATGTCAGGTCGCATAAGGCTCTCCCACTTTCACAGATCAATCACGACATCGCTTCGGGGCCGCGAGCAGCAGATCAGGACGTTGCCGTCCGCCGGTCCGTCGAGCGGATCCGGCGCATAGCCAACCGCTCCCGCGATCAGTCCGCTCTCGCAATTGTGGCAGACGCCGGTCCGGCACGACCAGCGCACGGGGACGTCGCATGCTTCGGCCAGCTCCAGCAGACTGGCGTAGGATGGTCCCCAGCAGACATTGAGGCCGCTGCGGGCGAACGAAACCATCGGACCCGGGCCGGGTGCACCGACCGGCACATGTGCGGGCGTCGGCGGTGAAGCCGCGATGCCGGGCGTCAGGGATGGCCTGGCGCCGAACAATTCGGTGTGGATCTGATCGGGCGAGACGCCCAAATTTGCCAGACCCGCCGTGAGATCGCTCATGAAAGCGGCCGGTCCGCAGAGATAGAAGTCCGCATCGCGCGGCACGTTGAGCATCTGGAGCAGGCGCACATCCAGATGACCGGCGGTGTCGAAATCCGCCTCCGGGCGATCGCCCGGATCGGGTGCGCTGTAGCAGACATGGCTGTGATGGTGAGCTAGCCGGGCCAACAGCCCGCGCGCCTCGGCGGCGAACGCATGTTCGCGGCCGTTGCGGGTGCCGTGCAGCCACCACACGTCCCGCGTCGTCTCCTCCGCGGCGAGCGCGTGGAGCATTGCCAGCACGGGCGTTGCGCCGATGCCGCCGCTCAGCAGGACGACGGGCCGGGCATCTTGCCGGAGCGTGAAACTGCCGCGTGGCGCACCGAGCTGAACGGGAGCGCCGGCCAGCAGCTCGTCGGCGATGTAGTGGCTGGCGGCGCCGTGCGCTTCACGCTTGATGCTGATGCGATAGGACGCGGCATCGGGCCCGCCCGACAGCGAATAGCTGCGCGTCATCGCTTGCGCAGCGGAAGGCTCGAGCCTGACGACGACGAACTGACCGGGCAGGGCGGCGGCGACGGGATGTCCGTCGATGGGTTCGAGTATCAACGACGTCACGTTGCCGCTTTCGGCGATCTTGCGCGTTACATGAAACGGACGGAATCCGCGCCATGCCGGAGGTGGGCTCGCCACCGATCCAAGCCCAGCGTTTCCCGCGGCCCTGTTCTCCTTGCGCTGCTGCTCGAGCAGCGCCTCGAAGGAACGGCGCCAGCCGCGGCTCAGCGCGGGAATCCGTAGCGCGCGCTCCAGGCGTTCGCGCGGGTGAGGCGGCATGTAAAGCAGTGCGTTGATCTCGAACACGCTCATGCGCCCGGGCCCGGCGGCGACCTGCATGATCTCGTCACCGGCCTCGACGTCGCCTTCCTCGATCACACGAAAATAGAAACCGGGCCGGCCGTGCCTGACGAGCAGCGCGGCCATGTCCGGTTCGTCCATGCGAATGCCGAGCCGGTAGCAGGTGACGCGCGGCTGCGTCACCTCGAACAGGGCAGAGCCGATCTTGTAGCGGTCTCCGATGCACACCTTGGTGTCGGCGAGGCCCTCGACCGTAAAATTCTCGCCGAACTGGCCATGGACGAGGTTCGATCGACCCAGATGCTCCTGCCAGTACCGATAGGAATCGTCCTGATAGACGAACACGGCACGATGTTCGCCGCCATGACCGGCCGTATCGCCCTGGCCGTCGCCATCGATGTTGAGCCGGCGCACCCTGCGCGGGCCTTTGACCTGTGCCTTCCAGATGCCGGTGTGGACGGTCCTTCCCTGCCAGGCGACGTCGCGCGGCAGGCCGACATTGACCGAAAGCAGACGTGCCATTGCGTGTTCCCGATCGTGACTGCGCGGCTCTGCCGTCATCCTTGCATCCGGACCGGGTTTTTGGCTCGTTAGTCGTTGTTAGACGTTGCGAGCAAGCCTTGTCACCGGCTGCCTGCACGCCAATCTGAGATCGCGTAACGAGAACACAGTCGGCAAAGACGGGAGATCACGATGGATGATCAGGGCAAGCTGGCCGCGCTCCAGCGCCATTGGGACGCTTCGGACGCGAACGATTTCGAGGCCGAGCACGACATCTATCGCGAGGACGCAGTGCTCGACTATCCGCAGTCCGGCGAGCGCATCCGCGGTCGCGGGAACATCCAGCAGAGCCGTTTCGTGCAGCCGAACAAGAAGCGCTTCACGGTTCGGCGAATTGTCGGCGGCGGCGATCTCTGGGTGAGCGAATTCGTGCTGAGCTATGACGGGGTGCCATCTTACGTGGTGAGCATCATGGAATTTCGCGGCGGCCTGGTGGCGCACGAAACGCAGTATTTCGGCGACAGGTTCGAGCCGTCGCCCACGCGGGCGCATCTTGTCGAGCGGGTAGGATAGGCTGAGCGCTCCGCACTTCGCTGTCATTCCCCGCGCAGGCGGGGAATCCAGTACGCTGCGGCTGCTCGACAAACTACGGACGTCTCGGAGTACTGGATCGCCCGCCTGCGCGGGCGATGACAGCAAAAGACATGATCGCAGGTGCGAAGCGCGCAGAACTGCTTAGCCAATGTGGAAACACGGAACCCGATGCGGCGGCTAGTCGCAGTCTCATCGCCTTGATTCCGACAGGCCCATCTTTATTTGTTGAAGGGAATCCGGGCCCCTCTGGCGAGGATGCCGACACTGTCGGCAAAACCTCGTGATGTCGGATGACCTGTCCCGCGCGAATGCGATGGATCGGCCGATCGTCGGGCCTTCTTGAAAGTCTCTCCGACCCAATCGTCCCCATCGCAGCTCCGTGCGGTCATTTCGCAAGATAAGGGAGCAACGATGTCTGACGCCAAGCATTCAAATAAGCATTCAAATCCGATCGAAATCGAGATTACCGAGCCGTCCAGCCTGAACGAACAGGCTGCGGTGGCGCTGGTGATCGTAGGCGCACTGGTTGCAGTCGCCGACCGGCAAGTTTCGCCGGTCGAACGCGACGAGGTCGTCCGTTTCATCCGGGATCGCAAGCTGGCGCCGCACATCTCGGACGACCGGCTCTACGCGATGTTCGACGAGCTTGCCGAGCGGCTCGAGGAGCCGGATTTCGCCAATGTGGTGATCGACAATTTGCGTCCGGTCTCGGACCTGCCGCTGTCGTCTCATCTGATGGAACTGTCGGAGCGCGTCGCCGCCGCGGACGAGGACGTCCATCCCCACGAGCTGCAGGCGATCAAGCTATTGCGCTTGCTGACGCTGGTGCTGCCGCGCGCAAAGCAGGTGACGCCGGGCGGGGCGGGTGCTCAACAGCCCGCCGCCATGCAGGAGTGAGCATGAGCGTAGCTTCGGACGAGCGCACGACGGAAACCGAGGGCACCACCGGCCATCTCGCCGGTGGCGATCCGCGTCTCGACAAGCTTGTCCGTCGCCTGCCGCCGCGCGTGGGCGACACCGTCACCCATCTGCTCAAGCCGTCCAGCCGCTGGGTGAGAATCCCCTCTGGCGCGCTGCTCATTGTCGGTGGCGTGCTCTCCTTTTTGCCGGTGCTCGGCATCTGGATGCTGCCGCTCGGCCTCGCTTTGCTCGCAGAAGACGTGCCCGCGCTGCGCTCCTCGCGCGCCAAGGTTCTGGATTGGGTCGAGCGGAAGAAGCCGCAATGGCTCGATCCGTCCCCACCGAAAAATGATCGATCATGACTGAATTCATCACCACCGATGCGCTGACCGCGCTGCTTCAGGTCGTTCTGATCGACCTCGTGCTCGCCGGCGACAACGCCGTCGTCATCGGCCTTGCCGCCTCCGGCCTGCCGGCCGAGCAGCGCCGGCGCGCCATCGTCGTCGGCATCATTGCCGCCACCGCCTTGCGCATCGTCTTTGCCGGCGTCGCGACCCAGCTTCTGCAGGTGATCGGGCTCTTGCTCGCCGGCGGCGTGTTGCTGCTCTGGGTCTGCTGGAAGATGTGGCGCGAGCTGCGCGAGCAGGCCGCGCATACGAACGAGCTCGCGTTCAGCCATGGCGGCGGCAGCGCTGCTCCTGCTCCGCGCAAGACCTTCACACAGGCGGCCGTGCAGATCGTCGCCGCCGACGTCTCGATGTCGCTCGACAACGTGCTCGCGGTCGCGGGCGCCGCGCGCGAGCATCCCTACATCCTCGCCTTCGGCCTGTTGCTGTCGGTCGCGTTGATGGGCGTCGCCGCCGATTTGCTCGGCCGCGTGCTCCAGAAGCAGCGCTGGATCGGCTATGTCGGCCTCGCTATCATCGTCTACGTTGCCTTCGAGATGATCTATCGCGGCTCGCTCGAGCTCGCGCCTGTGATCGCGAGCCTGTAAGGCAACGCGTCTTGTTGGCAATCCGGAGTGATCAATGACGTCTGAACCCAACGCACCTTCGGCGGATTCCGCGCCGGGGCCGCAAATCGGCCCGTTTGCCCAGCTCATCTTCGGCTCGCGCTGGCTGCAAGTGCCGCTTTATGTCGGCCTCATCGTCGCGCAGGCCGTCTATGTGCTGCTGTTCCTGAAGGAGCTCTGGCACCTGGTCGTGCACTCGTTCGACGCCAGCGAGCAGCAGATCATGCTGGTCGTGCTCGGGCTGATCGACGTCGTGATGATCTCGAACCTGCTGGTGATGGTGATCGTCGGCGGTTACGAGACCTTCGTCTCGCGCCTGAACCTGAGCGGTCATCCGGACGAGCCGGAATGGCTCAGCCACGTCAATGCCAGCGTGCTCAAGATCAAGCTTGCGATGGCGATCATCGGCATTTCCTCGATCTCGCTGCTCAGGACCTTCATCGAGGCGGGTAATCTCGGCACGACGCGCAGCAATTTCACCGAGACCGGCGTGATGTGGCAGGTGCTGATCCACCTGACCTTCATCATCTCAGCGATCGGTATCGCCTGGGTCGACCGCCTCAGCGAGAACGGCCACCGCAAGGGAGCCGACCACGGCTGAGCGTCGACCGGCGGCGCTTAATCACGCAACTTGGGGGTGCGCCGCGTTCTCCCGCCGCTCGCGCTCGCCGAGTTCGCGCACCAGCTCCTGGAGGAATGATTCCGTGTAGGCGGGCAGGGTGCGTTCAGCGCGAACGTAGATGCCGAGATCCGACCACACCGGACTGCCGGCGTTGTCGAGCGGCAGGAAGACGAGCTGGCTGTCGCGCGACAGGCGGCCGATGCCGAGCTGGGTCTGGAACGCAACGCCGACGCCGCGCGCGGCGAGCTCGCGCATCAGGTCGATCGAGTTGGCCTGGATGGCCGGCTCCGGCGTCTCGGACAGCTGCGCGATCAGCGGCTGGAGCAGATGGTAGATCGACAGCTCCGGCAGCGCGTGGATGACGGGAAAGGCGAGACATTGGGTCAGCGTGACCGTCTTGCGGCGCGCCAGCGGATGCTCGCGGGCGACGACGGCGCCGAGGCGAAACCGCTTCAAGGCGACCTGCCGCAGGTCCGGCGGACATGGCGATGCCGATGTCGGCTTCACCACGGCTGAGCGCCTCCAGCACGTCCGAAGATCCCTTCACCTCGGTGGTGAAGTTGACGCGCCGGGCGCGGCCACGGTGCGAGGCGATCAGGTCCGGCAGCACCGACTCGGTGAGCGACTCGATGCAGGCAATGCTGACGGTGCCGTGCCAGGCGCCGGACAAGGATGCGACGTCCGAGCGGAAGCGGTCGAGGTCCTGGAGCACGTTCATAACATGCCGGGCCAGCATCTCGCCGACCGTCGTCAGCGTCAGGCCGCGCGCAGTTCGCTCGAACAAGGGCGATCCAACCTCTTGTTCCAGCTTGAGGATCTGTCGGCTGACCGCGGAGGAGGCGACGTTCAGGACGCGCGCCGCGGCCCGGATCGAGCCGGTGCGGCGGACCGCATGGAAATACTGGATCGCAGGTGAGTGAAAGCGCATGGGACCCCCGGCTGACTATAGCTGTTGCCGAAACGGCATCAACCTGTACGAAATTCTCTGCTTTTCGAGAGCGCTTGTCCCACCTAGGTTCGCCGCCGGCTTGGCTGGCCTCGCCGCCAGGCCTGCGCAACGACGCGCCAGGGGATTTTGGGGTGGAGCAGAATATCGCTTGCGAGCCTGAAGTGGTGCGGGACACCCGTCTGGTCGATCGCCGGAGAGCCGCGGCCTATGTCGGCGTGACCGCCGGCCGCTTTGAGCAACTGGTGCGCGACAATGTCGTGCCGCCACCGGTCATGGTGGACAACAAGCGGCGGTGGCTGCTCGCATTGCTTGATGTAGCCAAGGACGCGGTCGTCAGCAGCTTGCCGTGCCTGCCGCCGGTTACGGCCGATGCGATTGCCGAGGCGCGTCCCTGCGAGCGGGATCCTGCGCCGGCGCCGCAGGAATTGCCCGACCAGGCGTGGTTCGAGCAGCGTGCGCGGTTCGTCCAGCGCGTGCGCCGGTCGCTGCTCTCGGGCAACGAGATACGTCTCTTGCGCGAGTTCAAGCTGCTCAGGCAGAACCAGATCAGCATGTTCGGATATTACGGCAGCTTCGAAGCGCTGATGGTGCGCGGCTACATCGTCGAACTCGCGCGCAAGCCGCCGTCGAGCCGACCGCTGGTGACGTACCGATTGACAGTGCAAGGCGAGCAGGTGATCGCTGCGCTGAAGGACGAGCCGGTCGTCTGACCGGCGCGGACAAGACGACGACATCCTTCGGCATCATCGCACGGCGTGCATCGCCAGAAACGCCTTCACGCCGGTGACAGTGCCCGTGTCCGACGGCACATAGCCGGGCAGGGTCGCGACGGCCGCGCGAAAATCGGCGCTGCGGATGATCTCGAGGATGCGCTGCATCGGCCCCGTGTCCAGGAAGGCGCGCTTGCAGACGAAGAAATAATCCTCGGTCAGGAGCCGGATGAAGTCGAGGCCGAAATGCCGGGCCGCAGCCTCGACGCCAAAACTCGCATCCGCCATGTCGCTTGCGACATAGGCCGCGACCGCTGCGTGGGTGAATTCGATCTGCTGCGCGCCGTTGATGCGGCTCTCGTCGATGCCGTCGGCCGCGAGCAGTTGGTCGAACAGAAGTCGCGTGCCGGAATCATGGTCGCGGTTGACGAAGCGGACTTTTGGTCCAGTGAGATCATCAAGCGAAGCGATGCGCAGCGGATTGCCGCGCGCGACCATCAGCCCCATTTCGCGCGTGACAAAACTGATGATGCGGTCCTCGCGCGGATCGAGCCACTCGCGGGCAGCCTTGATGCCCTGGGCCCGCAGCGCGCCGTGCGGCAGATGCAGGCCGGAGAGATCGCAGGCGCCTTGCGCCAGCGAGACCAGCGAATTCTGGTTGCTGACGTAGCGCAGGTCGACGCCGATGCCGGGCTCGCGATCGAGGAATTCGCGCAGCTTTGCCACCGCAAAGCCGTGGCTGGCATGGACGCGGATCACCGAAGGCCGCTGCTCGAGGAACGGCTTGATCTCGCTCGCGAGCTCCTGCGCGAGGTTTTCGAGCTGGGGCCCGAGCCGCGCCTGCATGCGCTCGCCCGCCCACACCAGCCGCTCGCCGAACGCGGTCAGCTTGGTGCCCTTGCCGCGCTGGGTTTCGACAAGCGGCGTGCCGAAGAACTCCGACCATTGCTCGATCAGATTCCAGACGTGGCGGTAGGAGAGGTGGGCATCGCTGGCCGCGCTGGAGATTTTTCCGGTCTTCCGGATCTCATTGAGAATGCCGATCATGACCACCGCGGTGCGGGGGCTGCCCTCGCGGCGAAACCGCCAAACAGCCTCGATCTCGATTTGAAGCATGGGCAAGCCTTATGAAGTCAAGTTCATATATGAGACGTCCATAGGCACAGCATATCATATTTACACCGGCCATTGTCCGCCTAGTCTAGTATACCAGAAGAGGAGGAAATATGATGTCTGTTGCATATGACTTTGCACATTCGCCGGCCACCGAGTTCATGTCCCGGCCGCAGCATCTGCTGATCGACGGCCGCCGCGTCCCCGCAAGCTCCGGGCGCACTTTCAAATCGCTCAATCCCGCGACCGGGCACGTCATCGCCACCGTCGCCGAAGGCAACGAGGCTGATGTCGACCATGCGGTCGCCGCCGCGCGGCGGGCGTTCGAAGGCCCGTGGCGGACGATGCGGGCCTCCGAGCGCGGTCAGATCCTGCTGCGCTGGGCAGAGCTGCTGAAGCAGCACGCCGACGAGATCGCCGAGATCGAGTCGATGGACGCGGGCAAGCCGATCTCGGCAACGCTGCGCCAGGATTTCCCGGCCGCCATCGACACGCTGGTCTATTACGCCGGCTGGGCCGACAAGATCAGCGGCGACGTCGTTCCTGTGCGCGACGACGCCCTGACCTACACCGTGCGCGAGCCGGTCGGCGTGGTCGCCGCGATCGTGCCCTGGAATTTCCCGCTGATGATCGGCATGTGGAAGCTCGCGCCGGCGCTGGCCTGCGGCTGCACAATCGTGATGAAGCCGGCCGAGCTGACCTCGCTGTCGGCACTACGCATCGCCGAGCTGGCACTTGAAGCTGGCCTGCCGGCGGGCGTCTTCAACGTCGTCACGGGGCCGGGCCGCGTCGTCGGCGACGCGCTGGTCAATCACCCCGACGTCGACAAGGTCACCTTCACGGGCTCGCCGGGTGTGGGCCGCGGAATCATGAAGGGCGCCGCCGGCAACTTCAAGCGCGTCTCGCTCGAGCTCGGCGGCAAGTCGGCCAACGTCATCTTTGACGATGCCGATCTCGAAGCCGCATCGAAGGCGGCTGCATCCGGCATCTTCTTCAATGCTGGCCAGGTCTGCTCGGCCGGCTCCCGCGTGCTGGTGCAGGAAAAGGCCTATGACGAGGTCGTCGAGCGACTGGCGGCGCGCGCAAAGTCGCTCAGGATCGGTGATCCGCTCGATCGCAAGACCGTGCTCGGGCCCGTGATCTCGGAGACGCAGATGAAGTCGATCCTCGACTATGTCGACATCGGCCGGAAGGAGGGCGCGACCCTCGTCACCGGTGGCGAGAAGGTCGGCGATCGCGGCTACTTCATCAGCCCCGCGGTGTTCGCGAATGTCGCGCACGAGATGCGGATCTCGCAGGAGGAGATCTTCGGCCCCGTCGTCAGCGTCATCAAGTTCAAGGACGAGGCCGATGCGCTCAGGATCGCCAACGGCACGGCCTACAGCCTCGCCGCCGGCGTCTGGAGCCGCGACATCGGCAAGCTGCAGCGCTTCGCCAAGCGGGCGCGCGCGGGCACGGTCTGGATGAACACCTATGGCTACACCGACGTGCGCCTGCCCTGGGGCGGCGAGCGCGACTCCGGCCTCGGCCGCGAGCACGGCACCGCCGCGCTCGACAATTTCACCGAGCCCAAGACTGTCTGGATGAACCTGGCCGTCTGATACCTCCCGAGCGGCCAAGCCTGGAGCCCGCCTGATCGCCCGGTCCGGCGGGCTCTTTTTTTCCAGATCGGTAAAATTGTCTGCATTCCGCTCAGCGGCGGCAAACCCTGCGGACAAGAACCACGCAGCCTTAAACCCCGGCTTTGGAACCGGCGTGCATCCTGCCTGCAAAAGGGTGGGGCATCAGCATGTCAGTTCTCAGGGAGATCGTCGTCGCGGTCGCGGGAGTCTATGCGCTCCTGTTCGCCTGCGACGCATTTTTCGGGGTCGGCGAGGCGCGCTTCGACGACACTTATTACCGCGCCAGCTTCTACGCGCCGCAGCCGAAGGAGTTTCGTTTCGCCGGCGATACGCCGCCGGCGGTTCGCGTCAGCGAGGCCTTCGCGCAATTCGCGCCGGGTGAAGCCAAGCCGAACAGGCGCTACTCGTCTCTGACGACCATCATCCGTTAACCCTCTCAGGCCTGTTCGACCGCCCGGGTCTCGCTGGGATGCTGTCCCGCGCGTTGCGGGATCAGCAGCAGGCAGGCGACCATGAACGCTGCGATCACGGCGGAGGCCAGTGGCCGGCTCAAGGCGAGGCCGCCGTGATCGAGCGGCTTGTCGAGGAAGTCGCCGACGGTCGCACCCAGTGGTCGTGTCAGGATGAAGGCCGCCCAGAACAATGTGACGCGCGATACCCGTGTCCAGAAGTACAGCGCCGCGATGACGGCGAGCCCCGCCGCGAAGATCAGCGCGCCGCCGCGATAGCCCATGTCACCGGTATCGGCGATCCAGTCGCCGAGCGCGGTGCCCAGCGTCTGCGAAAAGGTGATGGCGCCCCAATAAAAAGCCTCGACACGCGGCGTGCTGACGCTGTTGACCGAGATCGTACCTTCAGAGCGATACCAGAGGCCGAGCACCAGCACGAGACAGCTGAGCAGCAGCGTCGAGCCGCCGGTATAGCCGATGCCGAGCGAGCGGTCGGCGAAGTCGGCCATCGTGGTACCGAAGGTCGTTGATGCCACGATGGTCGCCCAGTACAGCGCCGGGTGGAATCTGTCCGCGCGGATTTGCGCTGCGATCAGGGCGATCATCGCCGCCAGGAACAGGCACGTGCCCGCAAGATAACCCCAGTTCAGCGTCATGGTGACGGTATCGCCGCCGGTCTCGCCCAATGTCGTCGCGGCGATCTTGATGATCCAGAAGCCGAGCGTGATCTCCGGGACCTTGCTCTCGCTGATGATGCTGCTCTTGGTGTGATCGTGCATGGTGTCCTCTTCGTTGCGTCAGCCGGGACGGCGGTCCGCGGCTGACGGGATAACGGTGCGCGGAAGCGTCAGGCTTTGGTGACGCTGTCCATGACCGAGAGCAGATCGGTAACGACCTGCTTGCATTTTGCAGCCTCCGGTGTACCCGCGCGCAACGCCTCCAGCGCGCGATCGATCGCCTTGTCGACGGTGTGCCAGTCGGCCGCCGCGCGCGGCTTCAGGCCGGCTTCGGCCTCGTCCCATTTGGTCTCGAGGTCCTTGATCCGGGTCTTGGCGCCGGCGAGGTCGCCCTTGTCGATCAGGGCGGCGACGTCGACCACGATACTCCGGAACGGCGTGAGATCGCCGAGCTTGGCGGTCGCGGCTTCCGCGAGCGGCACGAAGATAAAGTGCTGGCTCGCATGCATCCGCGGCTCGCCGGAAAATGTCGTCACCAGGCAAACGGCGACAGCGGGAATGAGTTTCATCATGTGGGTTCTCCTGTTGTGGTCCCCGCTTGCGTGCAGGGAAGGGTGAGGCGGTTGGAGCTATTGCGCGGGATCCGCCCGGCGCGCGCCGTCGCCTTCGAACGTCACCCAGGCGACGAGTCCGACGATCACGGTCAGGAAGGCGATGCTGGTCTGGATCGTGCCGAGGCCCACGCCGCCATACTCGCGCGACTGCGACAGCAGATCGCCGAGCGAGGCGCCCATTGGACGGGTGAGGATGTAGGCGAGCCAGAAGGTGAGAACGGGATTGGCGCCGAAGTAATAGGCAATCATTACCGCCGCGATCAGCACGCCGAACGCGGCGACGCCGAGCTGGAAGCCGAGACCGAGCGCTTCGGTGGCGAGATCGCCTGCGGCCGTGCCGAGTGCGAAGGTGAACAGGATTGCCGTCCAGTAGAACAGTTCGCGCCGCATCGTGACGATGCTGTGGATCGACAGCGTGCGCTCGGCGCCGTACCAGACCGCGAAGGTCGCCGAGAGCGCGCAGGCGAACGCGGCGGTGCTGATGTAAAGACTGATCTCGAGCTTGTCGGTCAACAGATCCGTGAGCTGCGTGCCGACGATGCTGACGAGGACGACGGTGAGCCAATAGGTCCAGGGCACATAGGTGCGGCGGCTGAGCTGCAGCAGGAGCGCGGCGACGAGGAGGCCGCTCATGCAGATCGCGGTCAGGCTGGCGCCGAGGCCGACATGCACCGCGAGATAGTCGGCGCCGGTCTCGCCGACCGTGGTCGAGAGAAGCTTGATGGCCCAGAAGATCGCCGTGACCTCCGGAACCTTGTTCAGCATCCGTCTTGCGCCAAAGCCCGAATATTGCGACACGCCGAAATCTCCCAAAGCCGAAGCGATGCGGGACCGTCGCGCAGCCGACTTAGGCCCGGCTTAGGGATCAGAAATGTCGGAGCAGTGTGCTCTTCGCCGCAATTTAGGCCCGCTGAGGCTTGCTAACTCTGCGCTAATTCGGGATGGCGATGATGTGACAGCCGGACGGCCCGGCGGTTTCGAGGATCGAGCTTTGCGGGTTCTGCTGATCGAGGACGACAGGATGGTCGGCGCCGCCGTCGAGCAGGCGCTGAAGGATGCTGCCTACGCGGTCGATTGGGTGAGGGACGGCGAGACCGCACTGCTTGCCGCCGCGAGCGAATCCTACGAGGTGCTATTGCTCGATCTCGGCCTGCCGAACGCGGATGGCCGCGACGTGCTGCGGCAGCTGCGCGCGAATGGCTGCAAGTGCCCCGTCATTATCGTCACCGCGCGGGACGGTGTCGATCACAGGGTCGAAGGCCTCGATCTCGGTGCAGACGATTATCTGGTCAAGCCGTTCGAGATTCGCGAATTACTGGCGCGTATGCGGGCGGTGCTTCGCCGCGAAGGCAGCGGCGCGCCCGCTGTGCTTGGTAACGGCAAGCTCAGTCTCGATCCTGCAACCCGTGAGGCCGCGCTGTGTGGGCAAACGGCCCTCCTGACCGCGCGCGAGTTCGCGCTGCTGCAGGCCATGCTGACGCGGCCCGGCACCATCCTGTCGCGAAGCGAGCTCGAACGGCAGCTTTACGGCTGGAACGAGGAGGTCGAAAGCAATGCGGTCGAATTCCTGATCCACACCATCCGAAAAAAGCTCGGTACGGATGCGATCCGTAACGTGCGCGGGATGGGATGGATGGTGGATCGCGCGCCATGATCAACTCGCTGCGCGGCCGGCTGTTCATAAGCTTGACGACGATCGTGCTGCTGACCGGGCTCATAGGAGGCGTCTTTGCGCACCGGTGGGCATTCGATGAAGCGATCGAGACGCAGGACTCCGTGCTGATCCAGATCGCGGGCCTCGTTCAGAGCGGTGGTTTCACGGGAGCCCAGGATCTCCATGGGGTTGATGAGGACTCTGAAGTCTGGCTGATGGAATTGGGCAAGACGCCGCAAGGTACACCCGAGGAGCGCCAGCTGTGGCGGCTTCAGGATGGGATGCGCGATGCGACGCGAAAGGGAAAACCGGTGCGGGTGGTGCTGAAGACGCGATCCGACGGAAGTCGGTTTGCGGTGGCGCAGAGCACGGGGGTGAGGGATGAGATCGCAAGTGACATGGCGCTCCGCACCGTGCTTCCGATCGCGGCGCTGATCCCTTGCCTGATGCTGGCGATCGCCGTTGTCATTGCCGTATCGCTTCGACCCATGGTCCGGCTGGCGGACGAACTCAACGCGCGACGTGCGGACGACATGGCGGGCCTGCCGCTCCGCGACCTCCCAAGCGAACTGAATCCGTTCGTATCCTCGATCAACGGGTTGTTGCAGCGCATGCACGAGATGATGGGGCAGCAGCGAAGGTTTATCGCGGACGCCGCGCACGAACTGCGCACACCACTTACGGCGCTGAGCCTACAGGCCGAAAATCTCGACCAGATCGAACTGCCGCCGGCCGCGCGCGAGCGGCTCGCGGCGCTTCGGCTGAGCATGAGTCGCAGCAAGTATCTTCTGGAACAGTTGCTTGCGCTGGCGCGGCATGACGCTGCGCCCTCCGATGACGGGCGATGGGAGGTTGTGGAGCTAGATCACGCAGCGAAGAGCGTCATCGCCGATCTCCTGCAGCAGGCGATCAGCCGCGGCGTCGATCTCGGCTTCGAGCGAGCCGAGTCTGTTCCCATGCGCGGCGAGCCCGTCATGCTCGCAGCCATGATCCGCAACCTCATCGACAATGCGCTCCGTTTCACGCCGGCAGGCGGCAGTATCGATGTAGCGATCTACCGGGAGGGCGCGATGGCTGTGCTTCAGATCGAGGACAATGGACCTGGCGTTTCCCCCGACGAGATCGGTCGGATTTTCGAGCCGTTCTTCCGCGGCCAGCGCCCGGAAGGCGACGGCGTTGGTCTTGGCCTTTCGATCGTCAAGCGGATCGTCGATGGTCTTGGCGGGTCGATCGACGCTGCGAACATCAATGAGAGCGGGCGAACCGGGCTGCGTGTCATCGTCAAGCTGCCCGCGATGGCCGCGTAAGGTCACTCCCCCTGGATCCATTCCGCCACGCCGCGCCACAGCGTGTCGCGGTGCTCGGGGCGGAAGAAGCCGAAATGGCCGATCGCCTTGGCGCCGACCTCTGACGGTTTGACGGTCAGGACCTCCGGCTTGATCGCGGTGAATCCGCTCGCGAGCAGCTCGACCGCGGGCCGCGTCGCCCAGGGGTCGTCGGAGAAGCAGAGCGTGCGCAGCTCGCCCTTGAATTTGGCAAAATTCTCCAGCGCCGGCAGCTTTGAATCGAACAGATAGCGCGGGCTCGACACCCACTCGGCCCATTGCAGGAAGACGCCCTTGGGCAAATCCTCGCCGATGCCGGCCCAGCCCGGCGCATAGCCGAGCGCGTGGACGAGCGGCACGCCGACGAAATTCATGAAGGCGAAGACGCGGTATTTTTCCGGCGACGTCATCAGCCGCCAGGTCGCCGCCTGCGAGGCCAGGAACGCGGCGCGCGAGATGTCCGTGTTGTTCGCGATCAGCCCGAGCGCCTGACCGCCGAAGGAGTGGCCGACATAGGCAAGGGGAAGGGTGGTGTAGCGCTCGCGCATCCAGCGCACAGCGGCGGTGACGTCGAGCGTCGCCCAGTCCGACATCGAGGCCTTGAAGCCGACCAGCGATTTCGGCTGATTGTAGCCGACCATCGCCGGCTGCCGGGAGTCGCCGATGCCGCGATAGTCGTAGGTTAGGACCGCGCAGCCGCGATGGGCGAGATAGGAGGCAAAGCCGCGATAGATTTTTCGCGGGACGGCGGTCGCCGAATTGACCAGCACGGCGTGACGTTTGGTGCCGCGCGGCAGGAATAGCGTGCCGGTCAGCGCATACCCGTCGGTCGCCGGGAAGCTGATCTCGTCAACGAAAACGTCGTCCAATGCTGCGTCCATGGGCAGAAGGTATCCTGCCAGTTTCCTCGCCGTTTCCCAGCAAATGCGAATTTGGCTTTCCCCGCAAGGGTTTGCAGTGCCGAATGGATTTACAACTGGCGGCCGGAGATTAGCCTGTGTATAAGGCGGCGCTCGCAACCCACAGATCAGGTTGCACTTTTTGCTTCACGGAGATATTGCGATGTCCGAGCGGTGGACGCCCGAGTCCTGGCGCAGCAAGCCCGTGCTACAGGTGCCCGATTATCCCGACGCCAAGGCCTTGGCCGACGTCGAGGCGCAGCTTGCGACCTTTCCGCCGCTGGTGTTCGCGGGCGAGGCGCGCAATCTGAAGAAGGCCTTAGCGCGGGTCGCGGCAGGCGAGGCCTTCCTGCTGCAGGGCGGCGACTGCGCCGAGAGCTTTGCCGAGCACGGCGCCAACAACATCCGCGACTTCTTCCGCGTGCTGCTCCAGATGGCGGTGGTGCTAACCTATGCCGGCGCCGTCCCGGTGGTGAAAGTCGGGCGCGTCGCCGGCCAGTTTGCAAAACCGCGGTCCTCGCCGACCGAGAAGATCGAAGGTGTCGAGCTGCCGAGCTATCGCGGCGACATCGTCAACGACATCGCCTTCACCAAGGAAGCGCGCGTCCCTGATCCTCAGCGCCAGTTGATGGCCTATCGCCAGTCGGCGGCGACGCTGAACCTGCTGCGTGCGTTTGCCACCGGCGGCTACGCCAATCTCGGCAGCGTGCATCAGTGGATGCTCGGCTTCCTCAAGGACTCGCCGCAGTCCCGCCGCTACAAGGAATTGGCCGACCGCATCTCCGACGCGCTCAACTTCATGCGCGCCTGCGGCCTCGATCTCGAGGCTCACCCTGAGCTGCGCGCCACCGATTTCTACACCAGCCACGAGGCGCTCCTGCTCGGCTACGAGCAGGCCATGACCCGCGTCGATTCCACCACCGGCGACTGGTACGCGACCTCGGGCCACATGATCTGGATCGGTGACCGCACCCGCCAGCTCGATCACGGCCATATCGAATATTTCCGCGGCATCAAGAACCCGATCGGGCTCAAATGCGGTCCGTCGCTCAAGACCGACGAGCTGCTGAAGCTGATCGACGTGCTCAATCCCGACAACGAGCCGGGCCGGCTGACGCTGATCGGCCGCTTCGGCTCCGACAAGGTCGGCGAGCACCTGCCGAACATGATCCGCGCGGTGAAGCGCGAGGGCAAAGTGGTGGTCTGGTCGTGCGATCCCATGCACGGCAACACCATCACCTCGACGTCGGGTTACAAGACGCGGCCGTTCGACCGCATCCTGTCCGAGGTGAAGTCGTTCTTCGCGATCCACGCCGCGGAAGGCACCCATGCCGGCGGCGTGCATCTGGAGATGACCGGCCAGGACGTCACCGAGTGCCTCGGCGGCGCCCGCGCGATCACCGACCAGGATCTCAACGACCGCTATCACACGGTCTGCGATCCCCGCCTCAATGCCGAGCAATCCATCGACATGGCTTTCCTGGTCGCGGAGCTCCTCAAGCAGGAGCGCGCCGGCAAGGTCAGGCCGATGCCGGTCGCAGCGGGGCTCTGAGACCTTGCTGCGGATCTGGAAGGCCACGATCAATTCCCGTAACGGTCTGGCCTTTGCGTTCCGCTCGGAGCAGGCCGTCCGCGAGGAGATTTTTGCGCTCCTCTTGTCGCTGCCGCTGGCGTGGTTCGTCGGCGCGACCGCGATGCGCGCGGTCGAGCTGGTGTGTTCAGTCGCGTTCCTGCTGGTGGTCGAGCTGCTCAACACCGCGATCGAGAAGCTTGCCGACCGGCTGACCATGGATCACGACAAGCAGATCGGCCGGGTCAAGGACATGGGTTCGGCCGCGGTCGGTGTTGCGCTCCTGATGGCCGGCGCGTTCTGGATCATCGCCATCATCGAGCGATTGGGGTTCCTCTAAAGCGCGCATCGCGCTTTAGAGTGTTGTTTGAGCATGATCTTTTCGGAAAACCGCTTCACACTTTTCCGGATCATGCACTAATCGGAGCGCGGCGGCCATGACCGAACGTCTCAACGAATTCGCGGTCACGCTTGCCCAGCTCAATCCGACCATGGGCGACATCGACGGCAATGCCGCCAAGGCGCGTGCCGCGCGCGCGCAAGCCAAGTCCGACGATGCCGATCTCGTGCTGTTTCCGGAACTGTTCATCGCCGGTTACCCGCCGGAAGATCTGGTGCAGAAGTCCTCCTTTCAGGCCGCCTGCCGTGCCGCGATCGAGGCGCTGGCGCGCGAGACCGCCGATGGCGGGCCGGCTATGCTGGTCGGCACGCCCTGGGTGGAGGAGGGCAGGCTCTACAATGCCTGCGCGCTGCTCGATGGCGGCCGTATCGCGGCGCTTCGCTTCAAATGCAATCTGCCGAATTATGGCGTGTTCGACGAGAAGCGGCTGTTTTCGGGCGGCCCCGCCGCCGGGCCGGTGACCGTGCGCGGCGTGCGGATCGGCGTGCCGATCTGCGAGGACATCTGGCTGGAAGAGTCCGAGGATTACGAGAACGTGGTCGAGACGCTGGCCGAGACCGGTGCGGAGATCATTCTGGTGCCGAACGGCTCGCCTTACGCCCGCGACAAGGCCGACGTGCGTTTGTCGGTCGCGGTCGCGCGCGTCACCGAGAGCGGCCTGCCGCTGGTCTATCTCAACCAGGTCTGCGGCCAGGACGAGCTGGTGTTCGACGGTGCTTCCTTCGCGCTCAACGGCGATCTTTCCCTCGCGGCGCAATTGCCGGCGTTCGCGGAGAGCATCACCACACTGCGCTTCACGAGAAACGGCGGCGATTGGCGCTGCACCGGTCCGGTCGCGGAGCAACCCGAGGGCGACTGCGCCGACTACGCGGCCTGCGTGCTGGGCCTCCGCGACTACGTCGCCAAGAACGGCTTCCCCGGCGTGCTGCTCGGCATTTCCGGCGGCATCGACTCTGCCCTCTGCGCAGCGATCGCGGTCGATGCACTGGGTGCCGATCAGGTGCACGGCGTGATGCTGCCTTATCGCTACACTGCGGCGAGCTCGATCGCGGACGCCGGCGAGCTCGCCGGCCATCTCGGCATCCGCTACGAGGTCCTGCCGATCGCGGAAGCGGTGAACGGGTTCGAGACCATATTGTCCGGCATCTTCAGCAATCTGCCGCCTGATATCACCGAGGAAAATCTCCAGGCCCGCACCCGCGGCACGCTGCTGATGGCGATCTCCAACAAGACCGGCCTGATGGTGGTGACCACCGGCAACAAGTCCGAAATGTCGGTCGGCTACGCCACGCTCTATGGCGACATGAACGGCGGCTTCAATCCGATCAAGGACATCTACAAGACGCAGGTGTTTCGGCTGGCACGCTTGCGCAATTCGTGGAAGCCTGAGGGGGCGCTGGGGCCCGCGGGTGAGGTCATTCCGCCCGATATCATCACGCGTCCGCCGACCGCGGAGTTGCGCGAGAACCAGGCCGACCAGGATTCGTTGCCGCCTTACGACCTGCTCGATGCCATCCTGGAGCGTCTGATCGAGCGCGAAGAGCCGCTCGACACAATCATCGCCGCCGGCTTCGACCGCGTGACGGTCACCCGCATCGACCATCTCCTCAACGTCGCCGAATACAAGCGCCGCCAGGCCGCGCCCGGCGTCAAGGTGACGGCCAGGAATTTCGGCCGCGACCGCCGCTATCCCATCACCAACCGCTTTCGCGACAAAGGCGAAGCGCCGGCCGCCCCGGACGAGACGCTGGTCTCGCGCGGGAGCAAAGCGTCGATCGACGCGTTCGAGGGGTGAAGATCGGTGCGGCGTATTGCTGGCACGGTCGATTGGACGATCGCTGTCGCCACACGTCGCGCTGTCATCATCCGCGAAGGCGGATGATCCAGTACTCCGCGGCGGTCGTTGTGAAAACCAACTACCGCCGCGGAATACTGGATGCCCGCCTTCGCGGGCATGACAGTTGAATTTGTGGCCGACTACTTCTGCTGCTGCGGCAGGAAGCTCGGGCCGACCGAACGGATCGGCTTGTTCTCGGAGTTGGCAGGGCTGCCCGTATCCGCCGGCGGCGTTGCAGCCGGCGCGGTGGCAGTCGTCGGCGCCGGAGTTGCGCCCTTCTTGGCATTGCTCGCAGGCGCGCCCTTGGTGAGCTGCCGCTGCTGCATCTTCTTGGCGCTCTCCTCGGTGACGATGATGTCACCCTGCTGTTCGGCCGCCGCCTTGTCGTCGGCCGATTTGAGCGCGTCGGCCCAGGTCTGGCCCGCGGCCTTGCAGGAACAGGACGGGTTGAACTCGCTGCGAAATTTGAACGCAGTCGGCAGCGCCGTGTAGGGCTGGCCGCTGGTGGAGACCGCGGAGTTCATGTCTTCGCCGGGATTGCGATGGGTGTAGAGCACGGCTTCGGCGGCCGGGCACAGCGCCTTGCAGGTCTTCTCGTCGTCGGGGAAGCGCGCCGGCACCGTCGCAAACGAGACCGGGAAGTAAGCGCCGTCGCAGGTGCGCACGCAGACGGTGCGATAGGTGCCTGATTGCGGGCCGAGATCGGAAGGCGGCACGCCTTGCGGATTGTTGGGGTTGTTGCCGCCGAACAGATTGCTCAGGAAGTTGCCGCCTTGCGATTGCGCGGCGTTGGCATATTGCGCGCCGCAATTGTTCTGTGTCAGCGCCGCCAGCACCGAGCGGCGCTGGTTGTCACGCTCGGGGCTGAAGCCGCCGGGGCCGCCGCCGCGCAGGCGTTCGAGATTGCCGGTGATCTGGTCCAGATTGGCGCGCATCTGCTGGATCTGGGTGTTGACCGGACCGCATTGCGCCGACTGGCCGTTGAACAGCGAGAAGAAGCCGGAAGAATCGCAGCCCATGCGCTTGGCCTGCATGGTGACGCGGTCGAGCTCGGCCTGCTGCTTGGCTTGGGAATCCTGATAGCGGCGGATCTGGTCTTCGCGCGCGGGGTCACCACCGCCGCCGCCACGATCGAGCGCGGCGAGCTGGCCTTCCAGGCGCGCGCACATCGGATTCGGTCCGAGCCCGTTCTGGCCGGGCTGAGGCGGCGGCCCGGGCGGGCCGGCCTGTGCGAAAGCACCATTGGCGAGCACGACCGTGCTCAGAAGCACGGTGCAGGCAAGGATCGAGCGAGCACGGGAGAGAGACAAAAATTCAGGCATATCCGCCATTCTAGCGAGGTCACGGCCACGCGTGATTTGGGGGCCGAAGCGCGCCCTCCCATAGCCGCTTCCTGCGGCATCGTCACGTCGTTTCAGGGGCCAAGGATGGGCCTAAGGTACGCCAGATCCGAGCGAATTCAGCGCTGGCAGGTGATTGCGACATATTCGTCGCAATGGCCATGGGAGCAGTTTGCGCCGGATTTGGGGACAGAGCCGGTAATTTCGTCGGGATCGACCCGGCGATAGGCCGAAGCCTGGGCAAAATCGCGTGACTGGCAATAGCTGCGCGCAACCTGCGCGCCGCATTTGTCGCCCTTGGCCAGGCACTGGTCGACGCCGTAGCCGTCCGCCTGGTTGGCAATGATGAAGACGCGGGTCTCGGCGAAAGCGCTGGATGCCGCAAGGATGGAGGCGCAGGACATGAGCGCGAGCAATGATCGCATGAAAACACCGGGGGCAAAGAGAAGGAACTGCCGGTTCCAGAATGGGCTCAAATGGTTAAGGATGATGAACCATCAAGGCGGGGCGGCTCGCGCATTGCGGAGACAAACCGGCATTTTCGGGGCTCTCTTGACGCAACACCCCTTCGTGGCCCATATGTCGCCGCATGAACGGTCTCCTCGCCATTTGCGCCATTTGCCGCGAGATTACGAGCTAGCGATTCGCTGGCTGGAGCCGTCTTTTCTCAAAACCATTGAGAGCCCTGGACGCCCGGCCAACAGCCGACGGGTATCCATATGGAATTGCGCCTTTACGATACGCTGAGCAAGGAGAAGCGCACCTTCGTGCCGCTCGATGCGAAGGACGTCCGCATGTATGTCTGCGGACCGACCGTCTATGACTTCGCCCATATCGGCAACGCGCGGCCGGTGATCGTGTTCGACGTGCTGTTTCGGCTGCTGCGCCATCTCTACGGCGAGGCGCATGTCAAATATGTCCGCAACATCACCGACGTCGACGACAAGATCAACGACCGCGCCGCGCGTGATTTCCCCGGCCTGCCGCTGAACGAGGCGATCCGGAAAGTCACGGAGCAGACCGGCAAACAGTTTCACGCCGACGTCGATGCGCTCGGCGCACTGCGGCCGGGCGTCGAACCGCGCGCGACCGAGCATATCGGCGAGATGCGCGAGATCATCGAAAAGCTGGTCGCCGGCGGCTTTGCCTACGTCGCCGAGGACCATGTGCTGTTCTCGCCGCAGGCGATGAACGCGGCCAATTCCGGACTGCCGCGCTATGGCGCACTGTCCAATCGCTCACTGGACGAGATGGTCGCCGGTGCCCGTGTCGATGTTGCGCCCTACAAGAAGGGCAATACCGACTTCGTGCTGTGGAAACCGTCCAAGCCGGGCGAGCCGTCATGGCCGTCGCCGGCCGGCATCGGCGCGCAAGGGCGTCCGGGCTGGCACGTCGAGTGCTCGGCCATGGCCTGGAAGCATCTCGGCGAGCACTTTGACATCCATGGTGGCGGCATCGACCTGGTGTTTCCGCATCACGAGAACGAGATCGCGCAGACCTGCTGCGCCTTCCACCGGGAGCGCATGGCGAACTACTGGATGCACAACGGCTTCCTGCAGGTCGAGAGCGAGAAGATGTCGAAGTCGCTCGGCAACTTCGTCACCATCCACGAGCTGCTCGCGGACTGGCCGGGTGAGGTGCTGCGCCTGAACATGCTCAAGACGCATTACCGCTCGCCGATCGACTGGACGATGAAGTCGCTGGAGGAGAGCGCCAAGACGCTCGACGACTGGTATCGCGTCGCGGCCGACGTCGCGCCCGGTCAACCGGCCGCTTCTGTAGTTGAGCCGCTGCTCGACGACCTCAACACGTCCCTGGCGATCGCGGCATTGCACGGCCTGCGCAACGCGTCCGACGCCGGTGGCCTGGCCGCGTCGCTGCGTCTGCTCGGCTTCCTCTCCGAGAGCGCTGCGCAATGGGAAAGCCGCAAGCAGCGGGCAAGCGGCGTGGACGCAAGCGAGATCGACCGCCTGATCGCGGCGCGCGCGGCTGCGCGTGCGCGCAAAGACTTCAAGGAATCCGACCGCATCCGCGACGAGCTTGTCGCCAAGGGGGTCGTGCTCAAGGATGGCAAGGACGCCGACGGCAAGCCGGTGACGACCTGGGAGCTGGCGTGATGGCACAAGCGCTTCCAAAGCCTGGCTTGCGGCCCTTCCTGCCGGACGACGTGCCGGTTCTCGCCGCGATCTTCACGGCCAGCATCGAAGAGCTGACCGGGGACGACTATAGCGAAGCGCAGCAGCAGGCCTGGATGGCGGCGGCGGAGGACGAAGAATTCGGCAAGCGGCTCGCCTCCGACCTGACGCTGATCGCAACGCTGGAAGGATCACCGGTGGGCTTTGCGTCGCTGCACGGCAAGGATCATATCCACATGCTCTATGTGCATCCGGCCGTGGCCGGGCAGGGGCTGGCGACGATGCTCGTCGATGCGCTGGAAAAGATTGCGGGCGGCCGCGGTGCCGACAAGCTCACGGTCGACGCCAGCGATAACGCGCAGGGCTTTTTCGCCAAGCGCGGCTATGTCGCCATGCAGCGCAACAGCATCACCGTCAACGACGAGTGGCTCGCCAATACCACCATGCAGAAGACGCTCGGCACCGGACCCGCGTCGGGAGCACTGCAATGAGCAAGGAGCGCCTATATCTGTTCGACACCACGCTGCGCGACGGGGCGCAGACCAATGGCGTCGATTTCACGCTGACCGACAAGCAAATCATCGCGGCGATGCTCGATGAACTCGGCATCGACTATGTCGAGGGCGGCTATCCCGGCGCCAATCCGACCGACACCGAGTTTTTCGGCACCAAGCCGAAGCTCGCCCATGCACGCTTCACTGCGTTCGGCATGACGCGGCGAGCGGGCCGCTCTGTGTCCAACGACCCGGGCGTGGCCGGTCTCCTGGAAGCGAAAGCCGACGCGATCTGCTTCGTGGCGAAGTCATCAGCCTATCAGGTGCGCGTCGCGCTGGAGACCACAAAGGAAGAAAACCTCGCCTCGATCCGTGACAGCGTTGCGGCGGCGAAGACCGCCGGCCGCGAGGTCATGCTCGACTGCGAGCACTTTTTCGACGGCTATAAGGAAGATTCCAGCTTCGCACTCGCCTGCGCCAAGGCCGCCTACGAGGCCGGCGCGCGCTGGGTGGTGCTGTGCGACACCAACGGCGGCACCATGCCGAACGAGGTCGAGGCCATCGTCACCGAGGTGACAAAGCACATTCCCGGCGATCATCTCGGCATCCACGCCCATAACGACACCGAGCAGGCGGTGGCGAATTCGCTCGCCGCGGTGCGCGCCGGCGCGCGGCAGATCCAGGGCACGCTGAACGGCCTCGGCGAGCGCTGCGGCAACGCCAACCTCTGCTCGCTGATCCCGACTTTGAAGCTGAAGCAAGAGTTTGCCGAGACCTTCGAAATCGCCGTCACGCCGGAGAAGCTGGCGACGCTCGTCAAGGTGTCGCGTACGCTCGACGACATGCTCAACCGCGTGCCGAACCGGCATGCGGCCTATGTCGGCGAGAGCGCCTTCGTCACCAAGACCGGCATCCATGCCTCCGCCGTGCTGAAGGATCCGCAGACCTACGAGCATGTCCTTCCTGAATTGGTCGGCAATCACCGCAAGGTGCTGGTGTCCGACCAGGCCGGCCGCTCCAATGTCATCGCCGAGCTCGACCGCGCGGGCATCGCTTACGAGAAGAGCGATCCGAAGCTGACGCGGCTGGTGGAGGAATTGAAGGAGCGGGAGGCGCAAGGCTACGCCTATGAATCCGCCAACGCCTCGTTCGAGCTCCTGGCGCGCCGCACGCTCGGCAAGGTGCCGCATTATTTCGAGGTCGAGCAGTTCGACGTCAATGTCGAGCAGCGCTACAATTCGCACGGTGAGCGCGTTACGGTCGCGCTTGCGGTCGTGAAGGTCGACGTCGCCGGCGAGCATTTGATCTCGGCCGCCGAAGGCAACGGTCCCGTCAACGCGCTCGACGTCGCGCTGCGCAAGGATCTCGGCAAGTACCAGAAATATATCGAGGGCCTGACGCTGATCGACTACCGCGTCCGCATCCTCAATGGCGGCACCGGCGCGGTCACGCGCGTCTTGATCGAGAGCGAGGACGAGAACGGCGACAGCTGGACCACGGTCGGCGTGTCCCCCAACATCATCGACGCCTCTTTCCAGGCGCTGATGGATTCGGTGATCTACAAGCTGGTGAAGTCGGGGGCGCCGGCGTAAGGCGAGGGCGACGAGGAGGGGAGAGGGAAGCGCGACCCATGATCGACCACATCTCCGTCGGCGTCAGCGATCTCCAACGCTCAGCAAAATTCTACGAAGCAACTCTTGCCGCCCTCGGCCTCACGCGCGTCGTGACGCGGCCGCGGACGATCGGCTTCGGCAAGACCTATCCGGAGTTCTGGATCAATTTACGCGAGGGCATGCCGCGCGTGCCGCCGGAGAGCGGCGTGCACATCTGCCTCCGGGCGAGGACAACGGGTGAAGTCGATGCATTTCACGCCGCAGCCCTCGCGGCCGGCGGTGCCTCCGACGGTGCGCCGGGTATCCGCCCGCACGACCGCGTGCGCTATTACGCAGCCTTCGTCGTCGATCCCGACGGTAACCGGATCGAGGCGGTGACGTTTCCTGCGGACTAAAGCTTGCGCGCCATTTCCGGGGCGAGCTGCTTTTCCGCCTCGTCGATCTGTGCCGCAGCCGCCTTCAGCTTCGGCAAAATCTCTTCGATCCGATCGGCCTTGAGGATGTCGACCGAAAGGCCGGCGCGGATGAACTCGGTCTGGCGCATGTGCGACAGCAGCGAGAACAGCGGCTCCCAGAAATTATCGATGTTGGCGAGCAGCACCGGCTTGGCGTGACGGCCGAGCTGCTTCCAGGTCAATTGCTCGACCAGCTCCTCCAGCGTGCCGACGCCGCCCGGCAGCGCCACGAAGGCGTCGGAGCGTTCGAACATCAGCCGCTTGCGCTCGTGCATGTCGGGGGTGACGATCATCTCCTGCACGCGGGTCAGCGCGTTCTCGCGCATCCGCAGGAAGTCGGGGATGATGCCGGTGACGGTGCCGCCGTGATCGAGCACGGAGGTTGCGACCGAGCCCATCAGGCCGAGCGAGCCGCCCCCATAGACCAGACGGATGCTGTTCTCGGCGAGCGCCTTGCCGAACGCCTTGGCGCCTTCGGTGAAGCGGGGATTGGTTCCGGGGCCGGAGCCGCAATAGACACAGACGGTTTTGATGATGCTCATTGTTGTCATGATGCATTGCAGCGAAGAGGCGTCAAGCCCAATCGGTGATTCGGGCCACCCGGAAATCTACCGGTAAATGGCGGCAAACAATCAAAGATTCGCCATCTGGCGGGGTGCGCTGGCATTGGGAAGGCTCTATATGACGAGCGAAAATCGCAAATCGTACCGCGCCCGCATCCGGCGGGCTTTCAGGCTTTTTGATGGACCAATCTCAATCGTTCGACGGCGCCGACGTTCCTGATCCTCCCGCCGTGGGACCACTGGAACGGGCCACGCTGATGGGCACGCTGGCGCATCTGTGGCCCTATATCTGGCCGGGCGACCGCTTCGACCTGAAGATGCGCGTGGTCTGGTCGATGGTGCTGCTGCTCGCGGCCAAGCTGATCACGCTGACGGTTCCTTTCAGCTTCAAATGGGCAACCGACGCGCTGACCGGTGCCAACACCGCGCCGGTGCAGGCGGACAATTGGCAGCTCTGGGTGATCGCCTCGCCATTGCTGCTGACCGCCAGCTACGGCGTGATGCGCATCGTGATGGCGGTGCTGACGCAATGGCGCGACGGCATTTTCGCGCGCGTTGCCATGCACGCGGTGCGCAAGCTCGCCACCATCACCTTCATCCACATGCACGAACTCTCGCTGCGCTTTCACCTGGAGCGCAAGACCGGCGGTCTGACACGCGTGCTCGAGCGCGGCCGCGAGGGTATCGAGGTCATCGTGCGCATGGTGATCCTGCAGCTGATCCCGACCATCGTCGAGGTCTCGCTCTTGATGGCCGTGCTGCTCTGGCAGTTTGACTGGCGCTACGTGGTCGCAACCCTGATCACGGTCGCGGTCTACATGTACTACACCTACATCGCCACCGAGTGGCGGATCGGCATCCGCCGCAAGATGAACGATTCCGACACCGAGGCGAATACCAAGGCGATCGACTCGCTGCTCAACTACGAGACCGTGAAGTATTTCAGCGCCGAGACCCGCGAAGCGCAGCGCTATGACAAGTCGGTCGCGCGCTACGAGGAGTCAAGCGTCCACGCCTATACCTCGCTCGCGGTGCTCAACACCGGCCAGGCCGTGATCTTCACGCTCGGGCTGACCGCGACCATGCTGATGTGCGCGATCGGCGTGCGCAACGGCACCAACACGGTCGGCGATTTCGTGCTGGTCAACGCCATGATGATCCAGCTCTACCAGCCCTTGAATTTCATGGGCATGGTCTATCGCGAGATCAAGCAGGCGATCATCGACATCGAGAAGATGTTCAACGTGCTCGGACGCGAGGCCGAGATCAAAGACGCGCCCGACGCGAAGCCGCTGGTGGTCTCCGCAGGAAATGTGCGTTTCGAGGACGTGCGCTTTGCCTATGAGCCGTCGCGTCCGATCCTCAAAGGCATCAGCTTCGAGGTCCCGGCCGGCAAGACCGTCGCGATCGTCGGCCCGTCCGGCGCTGGCAAGTCGACCATGTCGCGGCTTCTGTTCCGCCTCTATGACATCTCCGGCGGAAAGATCCTGATCGACGGCCAGGACATCCGCGGGGTCACGCAGGCCTCGCTGCGTGCATCGATCGGCATGGTGCCGCAGGACACTGTGCTGTTCAACGACACCATCCGCTACAACATCCGCTACGGCCGCTGGGACGCCAGCGATGCCGAGGTGGAAGAGGCGGCGCGGCTGGCGCAGATCGACCATTTCATCCGCCTGTCGCCGAAGGGCTACGAGACCCAGGTCGGTGAACGCGGCCTGAAACTCTCCGGTGGCGAAAAACAGCGCGTCGCGATCGCGCGCACCGTGTTGAAGGCGCCGCCGATCCTGGTGCTGGACGAGGCAACCTCGGCGCTCGACACCCACACCGAGCACGAAATCCAGGGCGCGCTCGAACGCGTCGCCAAGAATCGCACCTCGCTGGTGATCGCCCATCGGCTCTCGACCATTGTCGGCGCCGACGAGATCATCGTGCTGGACCAGGGCCGCATCGCCGAGCGCGGCACCCACGCAAAACTGCTCGCGGAGGGGGGCCTTTACGCCAGCATGTGGAACAGGCAGCGCGAGGCCGAGGCGGCGCGCGAGAAACTGGCCAGGATGGCCGACCCGGGCGAGGCGCCCAACCGGGAGCCGCCGCCGGTCGCCGATGCCCTGACGACGCCTGCGGCGGCGGAGTGACCTTGTCTCCGGTCCCAACTCTGGCCTAAACAACTCCACCGCGCGGGACGACCTGCGCCATCAACCCTGAGCGGCAGATAGCGATGTCCATTCTCGATTCGATCCAGCGTCAGATCCCGCCGATCCACAAGGAGGGCTATCCCTTCATCGGCGGCTTTGCGCTGGCAAGCCTCATCCTGTTCTGGCTGTGGTCGCCTTTGGGGTGGATCGGCACCATCCTGACGGTGTGGTGCGCGCTGTTCTTCCGCGACCCCGTCCGCGTGACGCCGGTGCGCGAAGGGCTCGTGGTGTCGCCGGCCGACGGCCGCGTCTCGATGATCACCATGGCGCTGCCGCCGGCCGAGCTCGGGCTCGGCGACCGGCCGCTGCCGCGCATCTCGGTGTTCATGAGCGTGTTCAACTGCCATGTGAACCGCAGCCCGATCACGGGCCGGGTGGACCGCATCGCCTACCGGCCCGGCCTGTTCATCAATGCCGAGCTGGACAAGGCAAGCGAGGACAATGAGCGCAACTCGCTGGTGATCACGACGCCGACGGCGCGGATCGGCGTGGTCCAGATCGCAGGCCTGATCGCCAAGCGCATCGTCTGCTTCGTCAAAGAGGGGCAGGCGATCGGCGCCGGCGAGCGCTTTGGCCTGATCCGCTTCGGCTCGCGCCTCGACGTCTACCTGCCGCCGGGCACCAAGGCGCTGGTATCGGAAGGGCAGACCGCGATCGCCGGCGAGACGATTCTGGCCGACCTTGCCGGCGACGACCCGAGCCGCGCCTATCGCGCCAATTAACCAATAGTCGGTCCTTGAGGGCCTTCCGCCGCAATGGCGGAGGGGAGCGGGGCTTGCTATATCTCGCCTTGAGATAAGGACGAGCCATGACGCCCTACGACCTGAGAGATCCCGACGTTCGCCGCCGGCGGTTCCGCCCGATCCCGGTGCGGATGCTGGTGCCCAACGTCATCACGCTGCTGGCGATCTGCGCCGGCCTGACCTCGATCCGCCTGTCGATCGAGGGACGGATGTCGCTCGCGGTTTACGCCATCGTGTTCGCGGCGGCGCTCGACGGCATCGATGGCCGCATCGCCCGCATGATCAAGGGCCAGTCCAAATTCGGCGCCGAGCTCGACAGCCTCGCCGACTTCGTCAATTTCGGCGTCGCGCCCGGCCTGATGCTGTACTTCTGGCAGCTGCACGAACTCGGCAATGCCGGCTGGATCGCCGCCATGGTGTTCGCGATCTCCGGCGGCCTCCGGCTGGCGCGCTTCAACGCCACCATGGACGATCCCAACAAGCCGGCCTTCGCCGCCAATTTCTTCACCGGTGTGCCGGCGCCGGCCGGCGCGATCACGGTGCTGCTGCCGATCTATGTCGCGTTCCTCGATCTCGGCCGGCTGCCTGCGGCGGTGACGGCTGCGTATACGCTGCTGATCGCCTTCCTGATGGTGTCGCGCCTGCCGGTGTTCTCCGGCAAGACCAAGCGCATGCGCGTGCCGCCCGAACTGGTGCTGCCGGCATTCGTCACCGTGATCGTCTTCATCGCGATCCTGATCGCCTATCCCTGGCACGTCCTCTCGGTGGGCACGGTGCTGTATCTCCTCGCTTTGCCGCTCGGCTACAAATCCTACCGCGACCAGGCGCGCGCGATGGAAGCCACCGCGCCGGCGGGAGGCGAGGTCTCGTCGCCGCCGTCGGCACCGACGCTGGCAAACCTGTCGGAGCCGCCGCGCGAGGATGACCGGCCCGACCGGCTGCACTGAACGGCAAGACGCTGAGCAGCAAGACTCGGATATCTGCCATGAGGGCTTGCTGAGTTGGGTTGAGCCCCGATCTCGGCTATATCGCCCTGTGCCGGCGGCACCGCGCCAACAGCGGCCGCCAATCTGGGAGAGAACGCCGTGACTGATACCGCGACCGGGCCGCTGCCCGCTTCCGTCCTCGAAGCGCTGGGCCGCTACGACACGCCGACGATCTGCAATGCCATGGAGATCGTGGCGCCCGAGCGCCGGTTGATCGGCTACACCACCAAGCAACTGGTCTGCCCGTTCCCCGATCTGCCGCCGATCGTCGGCTACGCCCGCACGGTCGCGATCCGTTCGGTGCTGAAAAATTCGCTGCCGCCGGAAGAGCAGTCCAGGCGCCGCATCGAATATTACGAATATGTCGGCACCGGCCACGGTCCGCGCATCTCGGTGATCCAGGACATCGACGGTCCCGACGTCGGCTACGGCGCATTCTGGGGCGAGGTGCAGAGCAACGTGCACAAGGCGCTCGGCTGCCTCGGCGTCATCACCGACGGCTCGATCCGCGACATCCCGCAATGGGCCCCTGGATTCCAGGCGCTGGCCGGCTCGATCGGCCCGTCGCATGCCTGGGTGCATGCGGAGAGCTTTGGCGGCGAGGTCCGCGTCGCCGGCATGACCGTGAAGTCCGACGACTTGATCCACGCCGACCTGCATGGCGCGATCGTGATCCCGCGCGACATCGCCGCAAAACTGCCCGAGGCCGCCGAGCTCTGTGGCCGCCGCGAGACGCCGATCCTCGAGATCGCCCGCAGCCCCGACTTCTCGCTGGAGAAGCTGAAGGCCGCGCTGAAGCGCTCGGCGGAGATTCACTAGGGGCGGGACCGGAACGATCTACGGCTGCGACGCCGCTCGCGGGCTGCCCTGTTCCGTCAGGAACAGGGCAGCCTGATCCGGCTCGCCGAACACCGCGGCAGCGCAGCCGATCAAGGTGAAGCCGCCGGCAAAATCCCACAAGGTGATGTCTTCCGCATTGTCCGGGATGTGGATCAAGCGCGCTGCGATCACGGCCAAGGCCGCTTCGACAAAGAGCAACGCGCTGAACGCCGGCAGGACGAGCTCGGGTTCGAGCATGTAGAGCGCCAGCACTGCGGGAAGCGCGGTGAGAAGACTGAACAGCGTCAACATTGCGATCACTCCCGCCATGAGCATGCCGGCCCGCTCCAGAATACAAACTGATCCGTCGCCCCCCGATGTGGCGCAGGGCCGCAGCCAAAGGCTTCGCGCGCGCAGCCTTGAGTGATGGGGGGCGCGCGACGCCTTATGGTTAGCAAAACGTTGAAATTCCCGTCGACCGTTGGCAAAGCCGGCGCCTTTCAGCGCGCTGCGCCCACCAGGCGCGTCGGCTCAACTTAACCTTTACGCGTCTTTAATCGCGGCTCACTAGGGTTTCCGCTGCGGTTCGGGGTTGGGCCGCGCCATCGGCCAGGACGGCCGTTGTTGCGTTCGCGTTGGAGTCTCCCATGGATATCATGACGAGCATCGGGCTCGTGGCGGGCATTATCGTCATCGCGACGATGATGCTGCTGGGCGGCGATCTTCACATGTTCGTCTCCGAACATGCGATGATCATCATCTTCGGTGGATCGACCGCCGCAACCATGATCCGCTTTCCGCTCTCCACGCTGATCCACGGCCTGCCGCTCGGCGCCAAGTTTGCCTTCACGATGAGCCGTCTGTCGGCGCATGACCTCGTCGACGAGCTGGCCCGCATCGCCGAGATCGCCCGCAAGCAGGGCCCGGTGGGGTTGGAAAAGGTCGAGACCGACGAGCCGTTCCTGGCCAAGGGCATTCGCTACGTTGCCGACGGCTACGACCTCGATTTCATCCGCGACAATCTTGAGCGCGATCGCGACAACTTCCTCATGCATCTGGACGAGGGCAGCAAGATCTATCGCGCCATCGGCGACTGCGCCCCGGCCTTCGGCATGGTCGGCACGCTGATCGGCATGGTGCAGATGTTCGCCAATATGACCGATCCGTCCAAGCTCGGCCCGTTCATGGCGACCGCGCTGCTCGCGACGCTGTACGGCGCGCTGGTCGCCAACCTGTTCTGTACCCCGATCGCCGACAAGCTGCATGGCAAGCTCTTGGACGAAGAGACCAACCGCACCCTGATCATCGACGGCATCCTGATGATCCGCGACTCCAAGAGCCCGACGCTGGTCCGCGAAATGCTGCTGGCCTATCTGCCCGAGAAGCATCGTCACGCCGAAGGCGAGCCGGTGCCGGCCTGAGGCCGCCCGCCGGGATTTGAGAGATGGCCAAGAAGAAACGCGGCGATTCACACGGAGGCGGTCACGGCTGGTTCGTGACCTTCGCCGACCTGATGGGCCTGATGATGAGCTTCTTCGTCATGCTCGTCGCGTTCTCGACCCAGGATGCCAACAAGCTGAAGGTCGTCGCAGGCTCCATGCGCGACGCCTTCGGTGTCCAGACCGAAGCGCGCTATGCCGGCATCGTCGAGTCCGACGGCCTGCCGACCCGCCCGCGGCTGAAGAACGTCGATCACATTCAGCCTGAAGACTCCTCGAACACGCCGACGCCGGACCAGGAGGATCGTGACCGCACGTCGGGGGCGAAGATCAAGGTCGACCGCAATTTCGCGCTCGCGGCCGCCTCGCTGCGCCAGGCCTTGCAGGACATGCCGGAACTGACGGAGATGTCCAAGCACATCATGTTCGAGGAGACCAAGCAGGGCCTCAACCTCGAGATCGTGGACCAGGACGGCCGCTCGATGTTCGCCGACGGCTCCAAGGTGCCCTATGACCGCACCCGCCGCCTGATCGAGAAGCTCGCTGTCCCGCTCAAGGCGACGCCGCTGCGCGTCTCCATCGCCGGCCACACCGCGGCCGGATTCGTGCCGACCCGCAGCGACTACGGCGCCTTCGACCTGTCGGCCGACCGCGCCAATGCCGTGCGCCAGATCCTCGAACGCGAGGGCCTGCCGCCGTCGCACGTCTTCGCCGTCGCCGGCAAGGCGGACACCCAGCCGCTGTTTCCGGATGATCCCTCGCTCGCGGCCAACCGGCGGGTGACCATCACCCTGATGCGCGAAGATCCGCCGCTGCCGCCGAATCTGAAGCCTTAGAGCGTTTTCGAGCGAACTGGACGCCGGTTCGCGTGAAGCAAACGCGTCAAAACCAGAATCCAGAGCCCGTTCCGATGCAAGCGGAACGGAAAGGCTCGCGGCCCTTGCGCTACCATCTTACCTGAGGCATGTCGTCGCGCTGGCGACGACCGTTGCTGCGCCGTCACAGCATTCGGCTCCGCGCCTGCTAAGGTGACGTGCCGATTGACGGGCGCGCCGGAACCGTCAAAAGGCGCCGGATCAATTCTCGGGCAGAAGCGTTTCCAGTTTCACATGACGGCGAGCATCACATCGACCGAAGCTCAGGACGGGCCGGTCACCTCGGGTTTCTGGGGCCTGACGCTCGGAAGCATCGGCGTCGTCTTCGGCGATATCGGCACTTCGCCGCTCTATGCATTCCACGAGGCGGTCCGGGGCGCGGCCCACGGCCAGCCGGTCTCGCGGGTCATGGTGCTCGGTGTGCTCTCGCTGATCCTCTGGGCGCTGCTGATCGTCGTCACTGCCAAATATGTTCTGCTGCTGCTGCGCGCCGACAACAACGGGGAGGGCGGCACGCTTTCCCTGATGGCGCTCGGCCAGCGCGCGCTCGGGCGGCGGAGCTGGTTCCTGATGGCGCTCGGCGTGGTCGGCGCCTCCATGTTCATCGGCGATTCCATGATCACGCCGGCAATTTCGGTGCTGTCGGCGGTCGAGGGCCTGAAGCTCGCAACGCCTGCGTTTGAGCATTACGTCGTGCCGCTCACCGTCTTCATCCTGGCGCTGCTGTTCGCGGTCCAGAGCAAGGGGACTGCGCTGGTGGCCTCGGCCTTTGGGCCTGTGATGGTGGTCTGGTTCACCGTTCTTGCCGTGCTGGGCATCGTTCACATCGCCGACGATCCGTCGGTGCTCGCTGCGATCAATCCGTATTACGCGCTGCAATTCCTGCTGTCGCACGGCACGATCGGTCTGGTGACGCTGGGCGCGGTGTTCCTGGCGGTGACCGGCGGCGAGGCGCTCTACGCTGATCTTGGCCATTTCGGCCGCAAGCCGATCCAGTCGGCCTGGATGTTCTTCGTGCTGCCCTCGCTCCTGATCAACTATTTCGGGCAGGGCGCACTGGTGCTGTCCGATCCCAGCGCGATCGAGCACTCCTTCTACCGCATGGTGCCCGAGCATTTCGTGCTGCCGCTGGTCGGACTTGCGACCGCGGCGACTGTGATTGCGAGCCAGGCGGTGATCACCGGGGCCTATTCGCTGGTCTATCAGGCTGTGCAGCTTGGCCTCCTGCCGCGTTTCGAGGTGCGCTTCACCTCGGAAACCCACGCCGGGCAGATCTATCTGCCGCGTGTAAACCGGTTGCTCCTGATTGGTGTGATGCTGCTGGTGCTGTTGTTCCACACCCCCAGCAATCTGGCTTCGGCCTACGGTATCGCGGTCTCCACCACCATGGTCGCCGACGGCATCATGGGCTTCATCGTGATCTGGAAATTGTGGAACTGGCGCGCCGCGACGGCCGCAGCCGTGATCCTGCCCTTCGTCGTGGTCGACATAACCTTCTTCAGCGCGAATCTTCTGAAGCTGCTCGAAGGCGCCTGGGTGCCGTTGCTGTTCGGTGCGGTCATGGCCGGGACGATCTGGACCTGGCGACGGGGCTCGGGAATCCTGATCCAGAAAACGCGCCGGATCGAGGTGCCGCTGGATGATCTGATCCGGAGTCTGGAGAAGCGGCCGCCGCACATCGTCAAGGGCACCGCGGTGTTCCTGACCAGCGATCCCTCCTTCGTGCCGACCGCGCTGCTGCACAATCTCAAGCACAACAAGGTGCTGCACGAGCACAACGTGATCCTGACCATCGAGACCGCTCATACGCCGCGGGTCGACCTGTCGGAGCGTTTCCGGATGGAGAAGATCAGCGACAAGTTCTTCAAGGTCCGCCTGCGCTTCGGCTACATGGAGCAGCCGAACGTGCCGAAGGCGCTCGCGATCGCGCGCAAGCAGGGCTGGCAGTTCGACATCATGTCGACGTCGTTCTTCGTGTCGCGGCGCTCGCTGAAAGCTTCAGCGCAGTCCGGCATGCCGCTCTGGCAGGACCATTTGTTCATCGCGCTGAGCCGGTCTGCCAACGACGCCACCGACTATTTCCAGATTCCCACCGGACGGGTGGTTGAAGTCGGAACCCAGGTCACCATCTAAACGGCGACTGGCGAAGATATGCAAAATTGCATGTCTAGGGCCCGAAATCGGGCTAGGCTATGCCGGCAGCGCAGGCCTATAAGCCGCGCGCTCCTCCGCCGTTGTGCAGTGAAGCATTTTTAGAGGCCACCAGGCTCCCCCATGACAAGTGACGTAGCGATTTCCGTCCCGGAAACGGCGGCGGCCAATGGGCATGGCGATGCCCACACGACCGCCCGTTTCGGTGCGCTGACGCTTGGCAGCATCGGCGTCGTCTATGGCGATATCGGCACCAGCCCGCTCTACGCGTTCCGCGAGGCGGTGATGGCGGCTTCTGGCGCGGAGGGGGTGCCGACGCCGGCAGCCGTGCTCGGCGTGCTCTCCCTGATCCTGTGGGCGCTGATCGTCGTGGTGACGCTCAAATACGTCGTGATCCTGCTCCGCGCCGACAACAACGGCGAGGGCGGCACGCTGGCGCTGATGGCGCTGGCCCAGCGCGCGGTGGGCACCGGCGGAGCCACCCTCGTCCTGCTCGGCATCATTTCCGGCGCCCTGTTCTACGGCGACGCCGTGATCACGCCGGCGCTCTCAGTGCTGTCGGCCATCGAAGGCATGAAGGACGTCACCCTGCGGTTCGAGCCCTACATCGTGCCGCTGACCGTGATCATCCTGGTCGGCCTGTTTGCCGTACAGTCCCGCGGCACCGCTCGCGTCGCCGCCTTCTTCGGCCCGATCATGTGTGTCTGGTTCGCTGTGATCGCGATCGCTGCGATCCATCCGATCATCGAGCAGCCGCAGGTGCTGTTCGCGCTGAACCCGCTCTACGCCGTGTCCTTCATGCTCCACCACGGCATCATAGGCTTCGTGACGCTGGGCGCGGTGTTCCTGGCGGTCACCGGTGCGGAGGCGCTCTATGCCGACCTCGGCCATTTCGGCAAGCGGCCAATCCAAACCGCCTGGCTGGTCATCGTGCTGCCGTCGCTGGCGCTGAACTATCTGGGGCAGGGCGCCCTCGTGCTCGGCGATCCCGGCGCGATCGTGAGCCCGTTCTTCCAGCTCTTTCCGCAAGGCTTTTTCCGGGGCTGCATGGTCGTGCTGGCGACCGCCGCAACTGTGATCGCGAGCCAGGCGGTCATCACCGGCGCCTATTCGCTGACGCGCCAGGCGATCCAGCTCGGTCTGTTGCCGCGCTTTGAAATTCGCCATACGTCTGAAGCCCATTCGGGCCAGATCTTCATCCCGCGCATCAACCAGCTCCTGCTGGTCGCGGTGGTGTTGCTGGTGCTCTTGTTCCGCTCTTCCAGCGCGCTGGCCTCGGCCTATGGCATCTCCGTCACCGGGACCATGGTGGTCACGGCGATGATGGGCTTCGTCGTGATCTGGAAGGTCTGGCGGTGGTCGCCGTTCACGGCTGCCGCCTTGATCGCGCCGTTCCTGTTCCTCGACCTCACCTTCCTGGCCGCCAATTTGCTCAAGGTGTTCGAGGGCGGCTGGGTGCCGCTGGCGCTCGGCGCGCTCATGATCATCCTGATGTACACGTGGCGGCGCGGCAGCCGGCTGCTGTTCGAGAAGTCGCGCAAGCTCGAATTCCCCCTCGCCGACCTCGTGGCGATGTTGGAGAAGCGGCCGCCGCAACGCGTGCCCGGCACGGCCGTGTTCCTGACCAGCGATCCCCTCAGCGCCCCGACCGCGCTGATGCATAGTCTGAAGCACTACAAGGTGCTCCATGAGAAGAACGTCATTCTCACCATCGAGACCGCGCAGACCCCGCGCATCGATCCGGCCGAGCGCGTGAGGCTGGAGCAGATCTCGCCGACCTTCTCCAAGGTGACGCTGAAGTTCGGCTTCATGGAATCGCCCAACGTGCCGAAGGCGCTGGCGATCGCCCGCAAGCTCGGCTGGCAATTCGACATCATGTCGACCTCGTTCTTCCTGTCGCGGAGGGCGCTCAAGCCGGCCGCCCATTCCGGCATGCCGCGCTGGCAGGACCGGCTGTTCATCTCGCTCAGCCGTTCCGCCAACGACGCCACCGACTATTTCCAGATCCCCAGCGGCCGCGTCGTCGAGGTCGGCACCCAGGTGACCATCTAGCTCCACCGCTGTCGTCGCCCGGCTTGACCGGGCGATCCAATATCCAGAGACAGTGCGTGGATACGGCGAGGCCGCGGCGTACTGGATTCCCCGCTTTCGCGGGGAATGACACCGAGCTGGCGGTGAGGTGTGAAGCAGGAGCTTCAGGCATCCTGAAGGTCGCACTTCAAGTCGCTGCGATTTAGCTTTAACTTGCAGGGCCGAGCCCAAGCCTTTGTAGCGCTTGATTTTTGCTCACCGAGAGGCGAGGTTGCCGCCCGCCGGGATCGCCCCGGCATGCGGCCCGCGACGTTGGAGGATGATGTGGCAAACCAGGTACAGGATCTGACCCCGGACGAGGTCTCCAAGGGAGTCGCGGAGGGCCGCTATCTCCTCGTCGACGTTCGCGAGCCGAACGAGGTCGAAGCCGAGGCCTATCCTTACGGCGTGGTCGTGCCGCTCTCGACCTTCGATCCCAAGGCGATCCCCGATCCCGCCGGCAAGGAGGTCGTGTTCGCCTGCCGCTCGGGAAAACGCTCGGTGACGGCCTCGCTCGCGGCGCAGGCGGCGGGCCTGCCTTACGACAAGCATCTGGCCGGCGGCATGCTGGGCTGGAAGGCGGCGGGACTTCCCAGCAAGGTCGGTGGCTGATCGGGCCGATGTCCAATAGTCCTTCACTCAACAAGAGCTCTGCCCTGAACAAGGTCTTCGCCGACCTTCCCGTCACGATCTTCGAGGCGATGTCGCAGGCCGCGCGCGACAATGCCGCCATCAATCTCGGCCAGGGCTTTCCCGACGATCCCGGTCCCGAAGACATCCGCCGCGCCGCGGCCGATGCCTCGCTGAACGGCTACAACCAGTACCCGTCGATGATGGGCCTGCCGGAGCTGCGCCAGGCGATCGCAACCCATTACGGCCATTGGCACGGCCTGAGGCTCGATCCGATGAGCGAGGTGATGGTGACCTCCGGCGGCACCGAGGCGCTGACCTCGGCTATCCTCGCCGTGGTCCAGCCCGGCGACGAGGTGGTGTGCTTCCAGCCGGTGTACGATTCCTATCTGCCGATCATCCGCCAGGCCGGCGGGATTCCGCGGCTGGTCCGGCTCGAGCCGCCGCATTGGCGGCTGAATGAGGATATGCTGAAAAGCGTCTTCAATTCAAAGACCAAGGCGGTGCTCTTCAACAATCCCCTGAATCCGTCCGCGGTGGTGTTTCCGCGCGAGGATCTCGAGCTGCTGGCGCGCTACTGCCAGGAGTTCGACGTCATCGCGATCTGCGACGAGGTCTGGGAGCACGTCACCTTCGACGAGCACAAGCACATCCCGTTGATCACGATCCCCGGCATGCGCGAGCGCACCATCAAGGTGGGCTCGGCCGGCAAGATCTTCTCGCTGACGGGCTGGAAGATCGGCTTCGTCTGCGCCGCGCCGCCGCTGCTGCGCGTTGCGGCCAAGGTGCACCAGTTCCTGACCTTCACCACCGCGCCGAACCTCCAGGCCGCCGTCGCCTACGGCCTCGGCAAGCCCGACGACTACTTCCTGTCGATGCGCAAGGACCTGACGCGGAGCAGGGACCGCCTCACCAGGGGGCTGGAGAGCCTCGGCTTCCCCGTGCTGAAGTCGCAGGGCACCTACTTCCTCACCGTCGACCTGTCGCCGCTCGGGCTCAACGAGAGCGACACCGAGTTCTGCTGGCGGATCGTGAAGGATTACAAGGTCGCGGCAATCCCGGTGTCGGCCTTCTACGAGCAGGACCCCGTGACCTCGGTGGTCCGCTTCTGCTTTGCCAAGAAGGACGAGACGCTCGACACCGCGCTGGAGCGGCTGTCGGACGCGGTGCGCGGGCGCAAGAGGTAGGGGAGATGACGAACGTCAGCCGCTCAGGGGCTCGCCTTGGTCTTGCGTTCGCCGCGGCGCTGACGTTGCTCCCGGGTCCCGCCGCGGCCGAGGAGCGGGTCGTCAACTTCTACAACTGGTCGAACTACGTGGCGCCTGACGTCCTCGAGGCCTTCACCAAGGAGACCGGCATCAGGGTGGTCTACGACACTTTTGATGCCAACGAGACGCTGGAGACGCGCCTGATGGCCGGCAAGTCCGGCTATGACGTCGTGGTGCCGACGGCCTATTTCCTCCAGCGCCAGATCAAGGCCAACATCTTCCAGAAGCTCGACAAGTCGAAGCTGCCGAACTTGGCCAATGCCTGGCCGGCGGTGACCGAACGTCTCGCGATCTACGACCCCGGCAATGTCTACGCCGCCAATTACATGTGGGGCACGACGGGCATCGGCTACAACGTCGCCAAGCTGAAGCAGATTCTCGGAGCGGATGCGAAGATCGACAGCTGGGACATCGTGTTCAAGCCGGAGAATTTGGCAAAATTCAAAGACTGCGGCGTCCACATGCTGGATTCCGCCGACGACATCTTCCCGGCGGCGCTGAACTATCTCGGGCTCGATCCGGACTCGACCAAGCAGGCCGACCTCGAGAAGGCCGCTGATGTCGTCGCCAAGGTCCGGCCCTCCGTGCGCAAGTTTCATTCGTCCGAATACTTGAGCGCGCTTGCGACCGGCGAGATCTGCTTCGTGGTCGGCTGGTCCGGCGACATCATGCAGGCCCGCGCCCGCGCCGCCGAAGCCAAAGGCGGCATCGAGATCGGCTACGCCGTCCCGAAGGAGGGCGCGCAGATGTTCTTCGACAATCTCGCAATCCCAGCGGATTCCAAGAACGTTAGGGAAGCCAACGAGCTGATCAACTATCTCTACCGCCCGGACGTAGCCGCCAAGAATACGGACTTCCTGTCCTACGCCAACGGCAACCTCGCCAGCCAGAAGCTGGTCGACCCGAAAATCCTGAACGACAAGAACATCTATCCGGACGAGGCGATGCTCGCAAAACTGTTCGTCATCACGGCGCGTGAGCCGGCCACGCAGCGCATCATCAATAGGCTTTGGACGAAGGTGAAGACGGGGCGGTAGTTGGGCCGGGGATCTCACCCCAAAACTAAATTCTGCAAAACAACCCCATGCACAGTAGAAACGCCTCCGCTGCGTTGCCGGCGGTGACGGTGTTTAAGCCCTGGTGCGGCTTGGCTTAATCGCCGCCCGGGCGCAACGAATTGAGGCCGCGTGCGAGCAGCACGAAATCAGGCATGGACAGCCGAGTCCGCATTGACCTCATCAGCCTCCGGTTCTTTGACACGTCGGGCAAAACACTGGCAGAATGGCATCGTCGCCATCAGCTCCAAACACCGCTTTCCCTGCGAAGCATCGCGAGAGCAGGGCGCCGCCTACCACTCATAACGCACCGTCCCCTTGCCGGTATAGGTCTGCGTGCTCCGGGAGAACTCGCCCTCGACCGTGCCCGCGAGCGAGAGACCGTTCCTCCATCTCATCTCCGCGCGGCCGCCGACGAGTGCGGAGTCGGCCGCCGGTTGCGCGCCGCTGACCGCGAAGGCGGCGCCGGGGAGCGTCTGGAAGGCTGCGTTCACGAAGCGGTTGGTGTTGGTGTCATGCGCCCAGGCAAGCCGGCCGCGCAAGGTGAGCAGGCCGTCGTTGACGAGGAAGCGTTGGTCGGTGCGCGTGCCGAGCTCGGTACGGACGTTCGTCGTGTCCTGCGAGGTGTAGGACAGCGCGAACTGGTTGCTGCCGACGAGCGCGGTCTCGCCGTAACCGGGCAAATGGAAGGTCGTGGCTTGCACGGCCGCGTAGGGCGTTACGCCGAAGGTGGAGGCAGGAATGGGCGCGAAGCGCCAGCCTGTTTCGAGGCGGCCGGCAAAGGTGCTCGCCTTGAAGTTCGCAGTCAGCCTGTCGGTGCCTGACACCGTCACGGTGCGGTCGGTGGTGACGTCCTGCCAGCCATAGGCGAGGGCAGCCGAGAGATACGCCGGGCCAAGATTGTGGCGGGCATAGAGGCCGGCCTGGAACAGATCGGCGCGGCCGCTGCCGAGGCTATCGGACAGCGAGAAATTGTAGCCGGCGCCGCCGAGCGCAAAGCCGACCAGCGTATTTGGCGAGACGCGATAGTCGGCACCGACCACGGTGCCGTAGATGCGGCTGGTGGTGGTGCTCGAGCCGGCTGCGGTGCTGCCGTTCAACGTGCTGGCGCCGCCATAGCCGGAGGCCCACACGCCCCAGCGCCGGTCGATGACATCGCCGCTGACGTCGCGCGGCGTCACCGCGGCATAGGCCTCGCGCACCTTGGCGTCGCGCGGGCTGGTGGAAGCGTAGCCCAGCGTACCGCCGTCGCCGGAGGTCCCGCCGCGCTCGCCGTCCGTGCCGCCGCCAAAGGGGTCGAGCATGCCCAAAAATTGCTGCATGGCGTTGAAGGCGGCTTGCGTGCTCGCGGCGCCCGGCTGACCGGAGACCTGGTTGAGCGCCCGGGCGAGCTGCGCATCGCTCATGTTGAGCAGCACGTCGAACCCGGCCGGCGGCGTAGCGCCGCCTTCGACCGCCTTGTTGATGCCGCCGGCGACGCTGGTCTGGTTGCCGCTCGTGCCCCCCGGCAGCACGATCTTGCCGGGATCGAGCACGAGATAGACGTTGTCGAGGTCGTAGGTGAGGTGCGGATTGCGGGCAGGGCTGAACGTGCCGCTGACGCTCAGCCCTGCGAATTGCGTTCTACCGAGGCCGCCGGTCGCCGTGAGAATGGTGTAGGTCTGGCCGCGGAAGCTGCCGGGGATCGCCACCGCCTGTACGGTGGCGCCAGTGAGCGTCGCGGTCCCCGTGACATTGGTGCGGTCGGCCGCGGTCGTGGAGACCTCGACCGTGTAGGAGCTGCCGGCACTGAAGGTGAGGTTGCCGCTGACGGTGAGCGTGCCGATCGAATTGCCAGGCGCCAGCGTGCCGCCGCTCGCAATCGTGGTGTTGCCGACGATGCCGGTGCCGCCGAGCGCGCCACCGCTGTTCACGGTGACGCTGCTCGATGACGCGATCGAACCGTTCACCGCAAGCGTGCCGCCGTCGACCGTGGTGGCGCCGGTATAGGTGTTGATGCCCGCGAGCGTCAGCGTGCCGGTGCCGACCTTGACCAGCGATGTTCCGGTGATGCTTCCGTCGCCGGTGAGCACTCCGGTGACAACGGTCGACAGATTGTTGCCGCCAACCGTCAGTTCTGCGCCGTTGAGGTCGAAGCGGCCGTTGCCGGCGATTGAGCCGGCGCTGATCTTGCCGTCGCTGTTCAGGCCGGGGGTGTAAAAATTGATGACGGCGCTGGGCGCGACATTGGTGAGCTGCGCGTTGTCGGGCGTCGAGTCGCCGTCGAACAGCACGTTGCCGCTGTTGATGATGATGGCGTTGCCGGCTCTGGCGTAGGCGTCGAAGGTCAGCTGGTTGTTGTTGGTAATGGTGGCGGTGCCGGCCGTGGCGGAGGAGGTGAACCGGAGCTGTTGGTTGTTGGTGATAGTGGAGCTGCCGGCCGTGGCGTTGTCGTCGAACGTCAGTTGATGATTGTTGGTGATGCTGGCGTTGCCGGCCGTCGAGCCCTCGATGAACTGCATCTGGCCGTTGTTGTTGATGGTCGCACTGCCCGCGGTACTGGTGTCGTGGAATTCGAACGTGCCGGTGCCGGCGTTGGTGATCGTCGCGTTGCCGGCACTGGAGTTCTGGGTGAACCATAGATGGGGGCCGTTGTTCACGATCGTGGCCGTTTCGGCTGTGCTGTTGGCCCAGAACTCGATATTGCCGTTGTTGGTGATGGTCGAGCTGCTGGCCGTGCTGTGGCTGTAGAAATAAATCGTGCCGCTGCTGGTGATGCCAGCGCTTCCTGCCGTCGTCATGTCGTCGAAGACTACGGTGCCGCCAATGTTGTTGGTGATGCTTGCGCTTCCCGCCGTGCTCGAGTCGTTGAAGTATGCGGTGTGGTTGTTGGTGATGATTGCGCTTCCGGCCGCGCTCGAATTGTTGAAGAACAGGGTGCCATCGTTGGTGATGGCGGCGCTGCTGGTTGTGCTTGAACCGTTGAAGCTCAGGGTGTGGCCAGCGTAGTTGTTGATCGTTGCGACGCCGGCCGAGCTGTGGTCGCTGAAGGCCAGCGTGCCATTGTTGTCGATATAGGCGGTACCGGCCGTGCTGGTATCGAGGAAAGACAAGGTGCCGGTATTGCTGATGGTGGTGCTGTAATTGCTGTCGATGCCGGTGCTGTTGCGGAAGATCGTGGATCCGGCGTTTGTCAGTTGGTAAAGATTATTGAGGGGACCGGTGTTGACGACATCGAGTGTTCCGCCGGAGCCAACGCTGATGGATTCGCCACCGAATGTGGCGGCCGTGCTGGCGTTGCCGAGCTGAAGCGTGCCGCCGCTGACGAATGTGGTGGAGGTGGAGCCACTGGCGTTGGAAAATGTGGCTGTCCCGGTCAGCGTCAGGGTGCCCGTGCCGACCTTCTCTAGGTCGCCGTGTACCGAGATGGTCCCGCTCACGACGGTCGACGCATTGTTGCCACCGACCTTGAGCCACGAGCCGTACACAAGAAAAGTGCCTTCGCCGGCGATCGAACCGACGCTGATCACACCGTCATGGGCAGGTCCAATTGAGGAGAACTGAGTCAATGCTGTCGCGCTGGTGTTGGTGATGGCGGCATTGCCGGCTGTGCTATAGTATTCGAAAGTCAAACTACCGCTGTTGTTGATGGTGGCACTGCCGGCACTGCTTCCAATCGTAAAGATGGTCGTGGCATTGTTCGTGATCGTTGCGTTGCCGGCGCTACTATTGCCGTTGAACTGCAACTGAGATGAACCATTGACGGTGATGGTCGCGCTGCCAGCGGTGCTCGTGTCGTAGAAATTGGCGGTACCGCCGTTGATCGTCAGCGTCGCGTTGCCGGCCGAGCTGGTGCTCCGGAAATTCACGGTGCCGGTGGAGGTGATCTGAGCGCTGCCGGCCGTTGTCCTATCGGCGAACTCGAGTGTTCCGCTGTTGGTGATCGCGGTGCTTCCGGCCGACATCCCGTTGCTGTAGGACGTGAATCCGGCGTTCGAAATGCTGGAAATCACGCCGGTGTTCACGATGCTGAGCGCGCCTCCGGCGCCGACGCTGATCGCGCCGACGACCGATCCGGCTCTGGCGAGGGTGCCAAGCTGGAGCGTGCCGCCGTTGACCGTGGTACCGCCCGTATACGTGTTCGCTGCCGTCAGCGTCATCGTACCCGCGCCGATCTTGACCAGCGAGCCGCCGATGCCGGAGATCACGCCGCTCACCTCGGTCGGTAGACCTTTGGAGCCAACAGTGAGCTCGTTGGCGCCGATGAGGTAGCTGCCGGCGCCTGCGATCGAGCCGACCGTCTGCCTGTGATCGCCGGCGGGACCCGCAGAGTTCGAGAAGTCCACCGTGCTGCCGGCATCTGCGGTGACGGCCATGCCGTTGCCATCGCTGTTGATGAGGTTGAGTGTGGTTCCGGCGCGGACGTCAACCGTGCCGATGATGGAGCCGGTATTGGCGAGTGTACCGAGCTGGAGAGTTCCGCCAGTGACCGTGGTGCCGCCGACATAGCTGTTCCCGCCCGACAGCGTCAGCGTGCCCGAACCGGCCTTGACCAGCGAGCCGGTGCCGGTGATCACGCCGCTCACCTCGCTCGATTGGTTGTTGGAGCCCAGCGTCAGCTCGATGAAATCGAGATAGGAGGTGCCGGCACCTGTGAGCGACTGGACCGAGAGCTTGCCGTCACCAGCGGGGCCCGTTCCTGAAAAATAGATGTTGCCCCCGGCATTGTTGATGATGATGGTCGCGTTGCCGGTCGTGCTGTTGCCGTAGAAGGAGAGGAGTCCGCCACTGTTGATGATGATCGTGGCGTTGCCGGCGGTGCTGTTATCGTTGAAAGTGGTGCGTCCACCGCTGTTGTTGGTGATGGTCGCGTTACCGGCAGTGCTGGTGCCGTCAAAATTCAGCAAGGTGTTGTTGGTGATGACGGCGTTACCGGCCGTGCTCGAGCCGACGAAGCCCATTATATAGTTGTTGGTAATGACAGCGTTGGCGGCGGTGCTGTTGTCCTGGAAGGTCAGGATACCTCCGTTGGACACCGAAGCGCCAGCGGCGGTGCTGTTGTTCGCGAAAACCATCAAGCCCACATTACCGATCGTGGCGGTGCCGGCAGAGCTGGAATTCTGGAAGGTGGTTACCGAGCTGACGCTGGTGGTGAAGTTGAGGCTGCCGCCATTGATGACGATGCCTGCGCCCGTGAAAGTGAGCCCGGGACTGGCGCTCTGGATGAGGTAGTTCGAGGCGCCTGCATTGAAGGTCCAGCCGCCGACCGAGGTGTTGCTGCCAATAGACAGGGATGGCGTGTTTGACGTGCCAAAGTAGGCGGTGCCGGAAGGGACGCTCCCGGTGTCCCAGTTGCTCCCATCGTCATACGAAACGCTAATGGGAGAGGTGCGCCAGGTGGCGTCCTGCGCGCGTGACGGCGTCGCCGGCAGCGCCCAGGCCAAGGCCAGCGCCGACGATGTCAGGAGTCCGGCCCGCAGCCGGCGGGTCGCCCTGAAACAATCTTTCCCCGTCCTCACCACTTCCCCCAGCACGCGGTCCCGAGTCCTCAACTGGATTCATCGCATCGGGGCGGAGGGGTGTCCTGATAAGGGGTTGGCTACTTTCTGAAAGTTTCTGATATTTCCGTTTCAGACCCGATTTTCGGGTATTTTCGGCAGACTTCCGCTATATGAGCCGCCTTGAGAGACGCTTTGGGGGATAGCTTGCTTCGTTTCGCCGGCTTCGAGCTGGACCAGCAGCGCGCCGAGCTGCGCGGGGCCGATGGCACGCCGATCAAGCTCCGGCCCAAGACGCTCGAGATGCTGCGGTTGTTCGCCGCCAGCGGCGGCCGGGTGTTGAGCAAGCAGGAGCTGATGGAGGCGGTCTGGCCGAACGTCCATGTCGGCGAGGACAGCCTGTTCCAATGCATCCGCGAGCTTCGTACCGCGCTTCATGACGAGCGGCGGCAGCTGATCAAGCTCGCCTCCGGCGGCGGCTATTTGCTGGCGACGGAGGTTGTGGCTGCGCCCGCTGCCGGGCTGGCGCAGGCCGAAGAGACGCGGCCGGACCCGACCGGGGAGGTCGTGCCCCGGCTGCCTGCCGGGATCGTCGCGGTCCCCGTGAGGCCCCAGCGCGCCATGTTCGGTTTGAGCCGGCAGGCAACGGTCGCTGCCGTGGCCGGGCTCTGTGTGATCGTCATGGGGCTTGCGGTTGCCGCGCCCGTGCTGAAGCCGGATCTCCTGTTCAGGCGGACACCGCCGCGGCTCGCGGTGACGCCAATCGTTGATGCCAGCAACGACCCGCGCGGCGCGGTGATGGCCGCCGAGCTCACCGCCCGCCTTACGGATGGTTTTGCCAAGATCCAGAACATCAGCGTGGTTGCGCCACGATTGGCGGTCGCCGGCGACGACAGCGCCGCTGCCTCCACCGCATCATCCGACTACGAGCTGCGCGGCGAATTGGAGCGCGGCGATCAGTCCTGGACGCTGCGCACGCGCATCATCAAGGCCGCCACTGGCGAGGTCCAGTCGGTCGTCGCGGCGTCGGCCAACGCTGACGAGGCCGGCGCGCAGCTTGCGCAGTCCCGGCTCGTCGCCGGCGCGGGTCATGTGCTCGCGCGCCACCTCAACGAGATTCTGGAGCCGAGTGCTGCGCCGTCCCGAGCTCGCAAATCGTCGGCGGGCGGCGGCAAGGTGGCCGTCGAGCAGGCGCTCGCATCGATCAACCAGACCACGCGCGAGCGCTTTGGCGCGGCGCAGGCCATGCTGCAAAAGGCGCTCACCGACGATCCTGATAATCTCGACATCGCGGTTGCGCTCGCCTCGCTCCAGTTGCGCGGCATCCAGATGGTCTGGTTCAGCCCGGAGGAGGCGGTCGCGGTCGAGGCCAGGGCCAATGCGACGCTCGAGCAGGCGCTGCGGTCGAAGCCGAATTCGATTCCGGTGCTCGAGGCCCATTGCCGCTTCCTCAGCGCGACCAATCATTTCGTAGAAAGTCTCGTCACCTGCGCCAAGGCCTTGAGCTTCGATCCGTGGAACGGCTCTGCGCTCTATCTGATCGGCTTAGGCCAAATCTATCTCGGCCGCTTCGACGATGCGCTCGCGACATTCCAGCAAGCCGATCGTTACGACACGCCGCCGGCCTCGCGCTGGACCTGGCTGCTTGGTGCGGGCATGGCAAATGTCCTGATGGGACGCGACGAGGAGGCGCTGCCGTGGTTGCAACGTTCGATCGCCGTTACGCCGGCGACCGGGCGCTCGCATCTGCTGCTTGCCGCCGCCTACCAGAGATCGGGCCGGTTCGAGGAGGCGAGGGCGGCGATCGCGGAGGGACTGAGGCTGCGCCCCGGCACGACCAGGCTCAACGTCGGGCAGCCGATGAAGAACGCAAGTCCGGTGTGTATCGCAGCCTGGGATCGCGTCGTTGAGGCCGAGGTCGAGGCGGGTCTGCCGGAGCAGTGAGGCGACAAGTCGCTGTCATGCCCCGCGAAGGCGGGGCATCCAGTACTCCGAGGCGGCGCGGCTGGAATCGAGCCGCCGCGGCGTACTGGATCGCCCGCCTTCGCGGGCGATGACAACGAGGAGGTGGGTGCTGCGTGCCAAGAATCTCGTCATTGCTTCGCGGAGCCTGTCATCGGGCCGCGCTTCGCGCGGACCCGGTGGCTCGCAATGACGAAGCAAATCAGCGCCACCGCCGGTGCAGCCACAGCCACTGCTCCGGATGCTCGCGCACCCAGCCTTCCACCACGCTCGTGACCGCCTGCGTCGTGCCCTGGATGTCGATCTTGCCGTCGGCATCGCGCACCGGCGGGACCTCTTCGGTGAGCTCGGCCGTGAAGCGGCCGCCGGGCAGGCGGATGATGCGGACGCCGTGGATCGGGCATTCGATCTGGCGCAGCAGGCGGGCCAGCATCGGATTAGCGCGGGTCTTGCGGCCGAAGAAGGTGACCTCGACACCGCCGGTCAGGTACTGGTCGATCAGCATGGCGACGTGCTTGCCGTCCTTGAGCGCCTGCGCGAGCCGCAGCGGCGCGTCGCGGCCCGCCGGGATCAGCGTGCCCATGTTGACCTGGCGCATCTCCTGGATGATGCGGTCGGCGGATGCGATGTTCGGACGGCGGTAGAGGATGGCGGCATCGAGGCCGTGCGCGACGGCGGCGAGCGCCGGCAATTCCCAATTGGCCAGATGCGCGGCGAAGATCAGCGCCGGCTTGCCGTCGTCCCGGATGCGGTCGAACAGCTCGATGCTGCGCTTCGGCAATTCGATCCGGCTGTTCTCCGGATAGTCGCGGTCATAATCCCAGACATGGTCCATATGGGCGAATTCGGCGCCGACGCGGCCGAGATTGTCCCACACGCCCATCAGGATCTGTTCGATTTCTTCGGGCGACTTCTCCGGAAACGCTGCGGTGAGATTGGCGCGACCGATACGATGCTCGCGCAGGCGCGGGCCGATCGTCTTGGTCACGCGTGCGAAGAAATCGGAGGTCTTGGCCGGATCGAAATAGCGCGTAGTGCGCAGCATGCCGACGGTGGCGGCACCGATCAGGCCTCCACCGATCGACTTGGCAGCCTCCCGTGCGCGGGCCTTGATGCTCGCAGGAAGCAGCGCCATGCGTCCGGTCAGGCCGGTTCGCGGGTCAGGATCAGCGAGGCGTTCTGGCCGCCGAAGCCGAACGAGTTCGACATGACAGCGGTGACGCGGGCGTCGCGCGCCTTGTTGCCGACAACGTCGAACAGGATCGTGGGATCCGGATTGTCGTAGTTGATCGTCGGCGGGATGCGCTGATGCTCCAGGGTCAGCAGCGAGAAGATGGCCTCGACCGCGCCGGCAGCCGAGATGGTGTGACCGACCATCGACTTGTTGGAGGTGACCGGAATCTTCGAGACGAGCTCGCCGAACACGGCCGATGTCGTATTGTACTCCATCTTGTCGTTCTCGGGCGTCGCGGTGCCGTGCGCGTTGATGTGGTCGATCTGGTCAGGCGTCATGCCGGCATCGGCCAGGGTCTTGTTCATGCAGCCGATGATCGGCTTGCCGTCGGGCGAAGAGCGGGTGCGATGGAAGGAATCGGTGAGCTCGCCGCAGCCGGCGATCACGCCGAGGATTTTTGCGCCACGTGCCGTTGCGGCTTCGTAGCTTTCGAGCACGAGGGCGCCGGCGCCTTCGGCCATGACAAAGCCGTCGCGGTTCTTGGAGAAGGGGCGGGAGGCCGCCTGCGGCGGATCGTTCTGGGTCGATAGCGCCGAGAGCAGCGAGAAGCGCACCAGCGCTTCCGGATTCACGGTGCCGTCGGTCGCCACGCACAGCGCGGCGTCGGTCTCGCCGCGGCGGATCGCCTCGACGCCGAGCTGGATCGAGGTCGCGCCCGAAGCGCAGGCCGTCGACAGCGAGATCGGCGAGCCCTTGGTGCCGAAGGTCTCGGCGAGGTGGGCCGCGACCGAGCCGAACATGAAGCGGTGATGATAGGCGCTGTATTTGCCGCCGCCGGAGATGCGCAGCAGATCGTCATAGTTGAAGTCGGGCTTGCCGACGGCGCGGCCGAGCTCGCGGCGCTGCGGCCATTCGACCTCGACCGGTGCGACCGCAAGGAAGAGGGGACCCGGGAAATCCGCCTTGGCGCCGATGCCGGCCTGGTCCAGCGCTTCCTGCGTCACCAGCTCGGCCATCCGCTCGGACAGGCCGGTGGAGGAGAACGGATCGACGCTGACGAAATCCACCGTGCCGGCCATCGTGGTCTTCAGGCCGTCGACCGGAAAGCGCGTGATGGTGCGGATGCCGGATTCGCCCGCGACGAGCTTCGCCCAATTGTCGGCCTTGCCGTTGCCGAGCGAGGTCATGATGCCCATGCCCGTGACGACGACGACGGGACGCCCGAGTTTGTCGCGTGGTGCAGTCATGTCGATCCCCGCTTGAACTAAAGCATGATCCGGAAAAGTGTGATGCGGTTTTCCGAGAAGATCATGCTCAAACAATAACCTGCCAAAGCGCAACGCGCTTTAACTTACTGCCTCGACCAGTGCCATGCCTTCGCCGCGCCAGTGTCCGGCCCCCACCACCACAATCTGGGTGGGCGCTCCCTGCATTTCAATCTCGGTGCCCGTGGAATCGTTCGGCGGAAACAGCGCGCCGCGCGAGATCGACAGCGCCGCGAGCGCAATGCCGAGTGGGAATTGCGTTTCCATAGTGTGGCCGAACATCGTGCCGGTCGAGCGCACCGGGAACTCGGCGTGGCCCTTCAGGAAGCCGCGCTCTTCGCTCGTGGCGGGCTCCGCGCCGGTCGCACCGGATATGATCGCACCCTTGCCGTCGCGCTTTGGCAACTTCGCCCAAAGCTTCTCCAGCGTCGCGGCCATGTCGCCGGGGCTCTTGCGCCGGGCGAGGTCGGCAACGACGCTCGACAGCTTTGCGAACGGCTTTGCGCCGCGTGCTTCCGCATGCGCCCTGGACTCCAGCACGAGGAAAGCGCCGGCCGAGCCGAGCGCGAAGCCGGCGTGGTCCTTGCGCGCCCACACGGGTGCGAACTTGTCCTTCAAATTGAAGTCGCCGAATTCGTAGAGGACCATCAGGTCCTTGCGCTCGCCATTGTGCGAGCCGCCGATCAGCGCAATGTCGCTCTCGCCCGAGGCGATGCGCGACAGCGCGATGCGCGCGGCATCGGCGCCCGCAACCTCTTCGCCCATGAAGGTGCGCGAGGTGCCCCCTAAGCCGTGCACGATGGCGATGTTGCCGGCGAGCAGGTTGGAGAGCTGGGCCAAAAACAGCGTCGGCCTGAGATCGCTCATCAGCCGCTCGTTGAGGAAGCCGGGCGCGTTGGCGCCCTTGGCCTCGGCCGTGAGCACGCCGGTGTCGACGTTGAGATCGCGCTCGCCGCCGCCGGCGGCGACCACCATGTCGATCTTCGACAGGATGTCCTTGTTGCCCTTGATCCCGGCGGAGTCGAGCGCAAGCCCGGCCGCATAGGTGCCGATGCGCTGCCAGGCTTCCATCTGGCGCTGGTCGCCCTTCTTCGGGATCTGGCTGTCGAAGGTAACAGGCATCAGGGGATGCACGATGTAGGGCGCAAAGCCCTTCTCGTCGACATTGATGCGCTTCTCCTGAAGCGCGGCCCAGTTGGCGTCGAGGCCCTCGCCGAGCGAGGTGGCGAGACCAATGCCGGTGATCCAGACTTCCGTCTGGCCGGGCTTCGAAGCGGTGTCAGTCATGGCGATACGGCCTGTTGCGGAAAGCCGACGCGCTTGGCGACCGCGTCCATGTATCCGCGCATATCCGAATTGGGGAAGGGGATCAGAGTGAAGGTGAGTGTCGAATTCGCGCGCAGCTTGCCGCCGACCCGGATCTTGGCTTCGGTCATGGCATAGCCCGAGCCCTCATGGGCCACGCTCGCCTCAAGCGTCATGAGGTCGCCCGGAAACACCGAGCCGCGTACCTTGGCTTCCTTCACGGCGGCGAGAATCGGCATGCGCTCGAACTTCAAGACGCCAAGCAGGAGGAAGCCCGAGGCCTGCGCCATCGATTCGATCAGGAGCACGCCCGGCATCAAGGGATAGCCCGGGAAGTGCCCCTCGAAGATGGTGCTCTCCTGCGGAACCTGGGCCTCGACGACGATCGTCTTCTCGTCGACCTTGAGGTCGACGATGCGATCGATCATGTGGAAGTATTCAAGTTGCATGACCGCGCGCTTAGGCGCTCGCGCCCTTGGCCGCAACCAGTTCGTCGATGCGGGCGCACAGGTTTTTCAGCACGAAATACTGCTCGGTGGTCGCCTTGCCGTCGTTGACCTCCTGGGTCCACTTTTCCAGCGGCAGCTTGATACCGAATTGCTTGTCGATCGCGAACGCGATGTCCAGGAAATCAAGGCTGTCGATGCCGAGATCATCGATGGCGTGGCTATCCGGCGTGATCGTGTCGCGCGGGATGTCGCAGGTTTCAGCGATGATCGTAGCGACCTGATCGAATGTGGAGGACATCACTAAGCCTTTGATATATTGCTGATATTTGTCAGATGTTCCAGAGTGGAACGGTGGGTGGGCATCGCGCCCTGATGACGCCCTCAACCCCCCTCTGGCCGGGTCGAAAGCCCGTATATCGGAGCGCCGCCCTGAGTTCAATGGAGCCGGACAGGGGTGGGGATGCCGTCGGCGGGCGTTCGGCCTGGGAGGCCGGGCCTAGATGTGCGGCGTGGTGATCTTGACGCAGTCGCGGCGGCCCATCAGCACGCAATCCTGGGTCCGGCGCAAGTCGGCGATGCTCACCGCAAGCCAGATGCCGATTGCGGTCAGCGCGATGGTGAAGGCCAGCGCCGCGATGTTGGCGAGCATGCGATGGCGGAAATCGTCCGGTTCGGTGCGGGCCCGCTCGTAGCGCGACAGGTCGAGCGGCTCCGGCGCGACGCGCAATTCCTGCACGGTACCGTTGCCCCGGTAGGCCGTCGGAGAAGGCGAGGTGCGCGGCCTGAACTGGAGCACCCGGTGCTCGTCATCCGAGCTTATGGGCCGCTGGGTTTTCATGGTGCAGGGATCACTCCGAAGCAGCGATTTTTAGATAGCATACGTGGTGAACGGGTTGCAGAAAATCTTCTCAACGCACACGTGCATTGCGCATTCGCACTATCTTGCTTGGGCTTGCGAATTGATCACGGAACCGTCGTCGTCCGGGGCATGCAGGGGTTGCGTTGCAATATCTCCCCGCCCAGCCGAATGCATTTTGCCGGCGCTATGCCCATGGCATAGTCCAGGGAACCTGAACCCCCCAGTTGCATCCATGTGAAGGGCCTTCGACCATGACCACCAACACGCGCGAGCCGAGAGTGCATCCGGTGCCGATCCTGTCGCTTCGGCCGACGCAGATGACGGTCGGCATGCGCGAGGTCAAGGAGAAGCGCAAGCGCTGGCGCGAGCACGACAAGAAGAAGCAGGCCGATCTGCTCGGCACCCACATGATCCCCGTCGTCCACGGACCTGACGAGCGCTACTACGTGATCGACCATCATCATCTTGGCCGCGCGCTGCATGACGAGGGCATCAAGCAGGTGCTGGTCACCGTCGTCGGTGATCTCAGGATGGTCGAGCGCGAGGCGTTCTGGGGCGTGATGGACAACAAGCGCTGGGTCTATCCCTACGACGCCAAGGGCGAGAGGCGGCCGTTCCGCGATTTGCCGAAATCGGTGGTCGATCTCAAGGACGATCCGTTCCGGAGCCTTGCCGGCGAGCTGCGCCGGATGGGCGGCTTCGCCAAGGACACCACGCCGTTCTCCGAATTCCTGTGGGCCGACTATCTGCGCCGAAAACTGTCGCGCAAGGCGGTGGATGCCGATTTCGACAAGTCGCTCGAGAAGGCGATGTCCTCAGCCAAGAGCAAGGATGCGATCTATCTGCCCGGCTGGTGCGGACCGGTGGAGGATGATTAGGCGCAACGCTCACGTCAGTACGGCATGCATGCGGCTCCGCAAACCGGATCTGATCACAGCCTCTTGAGCGAAACCATCTTCCGTCCGCGCGAAGCCGTGCTGAAACAAAGCCGTGCCATCTGTTGGAGTTGTCGAGCTCACACAGGAGGCCGAAATGCGCCGTCTGGTTTTCGCCGTTGCCCTGCTCGTGGTCGCTTCAGCCGGGATATCGGCATCGTTCGCGGCAGTTCACCATGACAAAACATTGACGTTTTCAGAGCGCTTTGCCCCGGCGCTCGAGTTGATGGCGAAGCGCTAGTCCAGATTCACGCCAGTTCAACCAGCAACGTCGCGGTCGATTTTGCGCAACCGCACAAAGGCGGCCCAGGCCCGCGGATAATCCTTGTCCGTGGGATCTATCGTAAGGAGCGCACGGCATGCTTCCTTGATCTCCTCAGGCGAAGGACGCTTGGCCGGAACCCCGGATGATTTGGCTTCCTCCCAGCGAGCCTCGATATCTTTCGCGAAAGCCAAGGCCTCGGCGCTCCTCCGCTTCTGCGCCGATTTCGCCAGCGGATGGTCCGAGGGGAAATTCGGCCATGCGGCCGGCGGCTGATCGACACGCCACCTCAGTTCATCTGCTTGTCGCGCCTCCACGCCCGAACCTGAATGCCGTACTGGCGCCCATCCTGCCCCTGCTGAGGCTGCCGAACCCGATGAGCCGGCCGATCTCCGTGGGACCGCCGAACCTGGCGCCACCGCCGCTGTCTGTCCGGCCAGCTGGCCAAGCTGTTGTTCCATCGTTCCGCCGCTGGACTTGGGGATGATTTTTTCGACGGTCTTGATCATCGACAGCGCGCCTGGCGATATCAGCGCGTTCTGGTCGGCGATTTTGTCATCGGCCGCGCCTGGGCAGGGCCTGAACGGAGAGCGCTGCGACGTCATCCGGCCGTCGTCGTCGATACGGGCAAAATCGATCGCGACGGTGTAAACGAACGCGGCCTCGACATACTGCCTCTCCTTATCCATCGCCTTTACGGAGCCGCATACGTATCTTGCCTTGTCTGCATCGATCGTTCGCAGGCCGTTGAAGTGAGCTGAATTCGGCGCAACGAGCACGCGTAAGACGGCAGCCCGCGCCTTGCCATGCTCCGATTCGAAAATGCTCCATATCTCGTTCGCGTTGATGATCTCGGGCTGATAGTTCCACGCGTATCCGGCCGCGAAGAATGCCGTGCCAATACAGGTCGCGACAACAAATGCCCGCACGTTCATGAGAAGCCCCTCAACAGGCACGACTCATCCGCGTCTCCCGTGACGGAAACTGCGCAAGTTGTGCCAAAGCGTTTGTGCTAGTTGAGGGTGAGATTCTTAATTAAACGTGTGCGATTGCGAAAACACAGAGTTCCCGTCAAACGGGAACTCATCCGCTGCATTTGTCGGCGACCCGGTCCTTACCGCGCTCGCGGCAGTCGGTCATTTCTTTGGCAGTCGTCCCATCAGATAGAATTCGTCATTCGGCCGCATGCCGGTAAAATTCGCCAGCCGGTTCGACAGCGCGAAGAAGGCGGAAATTGCGGCGATGTCCCAGATGTCGTCGTCGTTGAATCCGTGCGGGGCAAGTGCGGCGAAATCCTCTTCCGAGATGCGTTGCGCATCGGCCGAGACCTTCATCGCGAAGTCGAGCATCGCCTTCTGCCGCGGCGTGATGTCGGCCTTGCGGTAGTTCACCGCGATCTGGTCGGCGATCAGCGGGTTCTTGGCGCGGATACGCAGGATCGCGCCATGCGCGATCACGCAATACTGGCACTGATTGGCCGCCGAGGTCGCGACCACGATCATCTCGCGCTCGGCCTTGGTGAGGCCGCCGTCCTTCTCCATCAGCGCGTCGTGATAGGCGAAGAAGGCGCGGAACTCGTCCGGGCGGTAGGCCAGCGTCAAAAACACGTTCGGCACGAACCCGCTCTTCTCCTGCACGGCGAGAAGCCGCGTACGGATATCGTCGGGGAGCGTGTCGAGGGCGGGAGCGGGGAAGCGTTGCGCGGCGGTTTTTGTCATTGGCTTGTTTTCCGGATCGGGGGCACTGAACATTAGTCGATGCTGGCGCTCGCCTCAACGTGCCACACACTCAGTGTCATCGCCCGATTTAATCGGCCGATCCAGTATTCCAGAGACAGCGATGGGATACGGAGAAGCCGCGGCGTACTGGATGCCCGCTTTCGCGGGCATGACGGCGGAGTTTGCGGAAGCGGTGTCCGCCCCTTACCGCAGCGGCTTCTTCAGCAGCGAGAAGCGGTCCGGGTCCAGCCCCATCGACGGTTGCAACATCGGGGCTTCGACGTTGGAGAGCGTCTTCGCGGGCGGCGCCGAGAACACCGGGTCGTTCGGCACGTCGCGCTGCGAAGTGGCGCCGCGCCACCGCTCGAGCACGGCGCCGACGAAATGCATGTCGTGACCGGAGGTGACTGAGGGTACGCTGCTGATGGTGGCTTCGCCGCGCGGCAACTGATGCGGCGGCACCTCCTTGAAGCGAAGCCGCGTCGGCAGCGCGACACCTTCGCCGAACGCCAGCACTTCGCGGGTGCCGAGCGAGGGAACGAACGAGAGCAGGTTCGCGGCCGCATCCGACACCGCGGCGCGCAGCAGCGCCTGGTCGCGTTCGTTGGCAAGACGCATCGTGAACAGCGTGTTGCACTGGGAGATGATGGTGGCGTCGAGCTCGGCCGGACGCTGGGTGATGAGGCCGAGATAGACGCCGTATTTGCGGCCTTCCTTGGCGATGCGCGACACCGCCTTGCGGGTCGGCCCGAAGCCGACATTGCGATCGGCGGAGGCGTAGCGGTGAGCCTCTTCGCAGACGAACAGCATCGGCGAAACGCCGTCGCTCCACAGGCCGAAGTCGAAGGCCATGCGGCAGAGCACCGAGACGACGGAATCGATGACCTCGGCCGGGAAGCCGGCGAGCTGCATCACCGTCATCGGCTTGCCGTTGGCCGGCAGGCGGAACAGATGGCTGATCACCTCGGCCATGGTGTCACCGCCGACATTGGCGTTGTCGAACATGAAGGCGTAGCGCGGGTCGTTGCGGACCGCCTCGATGCGGGAGATCAGCTTGTGATAGATGATGCGCGAGGAGCGGTTCTCGAGCTTGCCCATGCGCTCGTCGATCAGCGACATCAGATCGACCAGGCGATAGGGCACCGGCGTATCGACGGTGTAACCGATCTGCTTGGGATCGATGCGCTTCAGGCCAATGCGGTCGGCGTTCTGGTACTGGGTGTAGACGCCCTTGGCGAGTGGAATGACCTCGGCGAGGACGTCGAGCTCCTCGGGCACGCCGGCGCGGCCGCCGAACAGCACGTCGACGATTTCCTCGAAATTGAACAGCCAGAACGGCAGCTTCAGGTTACGCGGGTTGAGCACCAGCGCGCGGTCGCCGAAGCAGCGGCCATATTCGTTGTGCACATCGAGCAGGAAGATACGCAGGTTCGGGCGTGCCTTGAGGATCTCGTTGAGCAGCAGCGACACACCGGTCGATTTGCCGACGCCGGTCGATCCCAGCACCGCAAAGTGCTTGGAGAGCATTTCTTCGATGTCGACATAGGCGACGACGGAGCTGTCCTGCTGAAGGAAGCCGACATTGATCTGGTCGGAGCCGGTGGGCGCGTAGATCGTGCGCAGCTCCTGGCTCGTGATCAGGTCGACGGAATCCCCGATGGTCGGATAGTTGGTGACGCCGCGCTGGAATTTGGCCTTGCCGGCGGCATTGAGGATTTCGCCGAGCAGGTCGACCGAGGCGATGGCGATCAAATTGTCGTTGCTCGAAAGGTTCTCGCAGGACACCTCGGTGATCATCGCGACGATGACCGAGCTGGCGCAGCGGATGCTGACGAAACGGCCGACGGTGGCCCGAACTTCCGAGGCCGGCATCCGGCTTTCAGCCAGCAGCCCGACCCGGGCGAGCGATCCGCGAACCGAAATCACGCGTCCAAAGGATGTCACAATGAATGAACCTAGCAAGAGCAAGGGCTTTGCCCGGACTATGCGCGGCCGTCGCTGGACAAACGGTTAAACGGCAGGGGCGGGTGCTACGTTAAATCCGTGATAATTCGGGTGCGCCGCTTGTTCCCAATGCCTACTTCCAGGCTGAAGCGGCCGGAAAATGCTGCTTTTTCGGGTCAGTAGCCCCCAGAGTCCTTAAGGAAGATTTTACCATTCGGGCAGCCGGTCCGCCATTCGGGGGATGGGTTGTCACCTCCGTCGGTGCGTCATCCGATCCGGGCAGCGATGTTGATTTGTTGACGGGACCTAATCATTTGTACATTAGTACAAATGGACTGGCAGCCTCAGCGCCGCCCAGCGGCGCGTGAGCGGATTGCAGCCTGCGCCAGATCGCGGGATCCGGTCCAGCGGATCGCAAGCCACGCCTTGGAGGAAATCATGCAGCCCGAACCGATCCTCGATCTCGCTCATCTCGGCCACATGGAGCTGCTGACACCCAAGCCGGACGAGAGCCTGAAATTCTTCGTTGACGTGATGGGCATGACCGTCAGCGGACAAAAGGGCGAGTCGGTCTATTTGCGCGGCTGGGACGATTACGAGCGCTATTCGCTCAAGCTCACAGCGTCGAAAACCTCGGGCATGGAGCACATGGCGCTGCGCGCACGCAGCCAGCAGGCGCTGGAGCGCCGCGTCGCCGCGCTGAAGGGGTCCGGCTTCGACATCGGCTGGATCGACGGCGACATGGGGCAAGGGCCGACCTTCCGCTGCCGCGATCCTGATGAACACATCGTCGAGCTCTATTACGAGACCGAATGGTATCAGGCGCCGCCCGAGCTGAAGCCCGCACTGAAGAACCAGGCGCAGCGCTTTCCCGCGCGCGGCGTCAATGTCCGGCGCCTCGACCATCTCAACTGCCTCGCCGTCGACATCAAGGCGAACCGCGAATTCTTCGAGAATTATCTCGGCTGCCGCCTCACCGAGCAGATCGTGCTGAACGATGGCCGCGAAGCGGCGATGTGGCTGACGATGTCGAACAAGAGCTACGATTTCGCCTATTCGCTCGACCATTCCGGCACACCCGGCCGCTTCCACCACGTCACCTACGCGCTCGACAGCCGCGAAGAGATTTTGCGCGCCGCCGACATCTTCCTGGAGAACGGCATCCACATCGAGACCGGCCCGCACAAGCACGCGATCCAGCAGACCTTCTTCCTCTACGTCTACGAACCCGGCGGCAACCGCGTCGAAGTCGCCAATGCCGGCGCGCGCCTCATCCTTGCGCCCGACTGGAAGCCGATCGTGTGGACGGAAGAGGAGCGCAAGAAGGGCCAGGCTTGGGGCTTGAAGACGATCGAGTCCTTCCACACCCATGGCACGCCGCCGGTGGACGTGAAGAAGCACGGCTGAGCATGACCCGGATAAGTGTGAAGCGGTTTTCCGATAAGGTCATGCTCGAGAAAATCTAGTGAGTTGAGGTGCGCACGCGCGCGATCGTCTCACGCACGCCGGTCCACGCCGGCCTGTCCGGTGCGAACTGCTTGCGCAGGAAGGTGACCAGTTCCTCGATCTGCGTATCGCTCATGCTGTTCTTGAATGCCGGCATGTAGCCGAGATCACTCGACACCGGCTCGGCGATACCGTGCAGGATCACCTGCACGAGATTGTCCGGCGTTCTGCTGTGCAGATTGCTGTTGAGCGCGAGCGAGGGGCGGCTGCCGAACAGCGGCAGGCCGCCGACCTCGTGGCAGACGGCGCAGGCGCCCTGATAGAGCCGCGCTCCGGTGGAGGACGCGATGGTGACTTGCGTCGCGCTTTCGAGACGTGCCGCAAGCGCGTCCGGCGTTTCGGCTGCGGTGTCGTTGAACGAGTTGAGATAGACCGCCATGGCGCGGATGTCCTGGTCGGGCAGGGCGGCGAGATCCCTGACGATTGGCGCCATCGGCCCGGCGGCGACGCCATGGTATCGCGAATGGCCGGTGCGTAAATAAGCGTAGAGCTCGTCCTCGCTCCACGGGATCGGAGCGTGCGAGAGTGAGGTTAGCGGCGGCGCCTCCCAGCCCTCGGCAAAGCCGCCGGCGAGATAGGCCTCGCGCTGCTCGGCGCCGAGCGCATTGCGCGGCGAATGGCAGCCACTGCAATGGCCGAGCCCCTCGACGAGATAGGCGCCGCGATTCCACAGCTCGGATTTTGCGGGATCGGGCGTGAACTCGCGCATCTGGTGGAACAGCGCACTCCATCCGGCAAGCAGCGGGCGGAGATTGAACGGAAAGGCGAGCGCATTCGCCGGCGCCAGCGCGCGCACCGCCGGCTGCGCCATCAAATAGGCGTAGAGCGCTTGCATGTCGGCATCGCCAGTCTTCGAAAAATGCGTGTAGGGGAAGGCGGGATAGAGCTGCCGCCCGTCGCGATGCAGCCCGTCGCGCATCGCGCGCTCGAACGCGGGATAGGACCAGGCGCCGATGCCGGTTTCGGCGTCCGGCGTGATGTTGGTCGCGTAGATCGTGCCGAACGGCGTCTCCAGGGCACGGCCGCCGGCATTGAGCGCACCGCCGATCATGGTGTGACACTCCGCGCAATTGCCGAGCGCGGCGAGTTGTTGACCGCGCGCGATGGTCGTGGCGGAATAGACCGATGCGTCGGGCCGTGCGATCGGCGCAATCGCGCGTCCGGGTAGGAGCGCGGCGCCGATGCCGATCGCCGCGGTGCAGACGGCCGCGATCGTCGCGAAGATGCCGGCGCGCTTGGCAAACGGATTCTCCCAGATACGGGATGGCTGTGGCGTAGCGGGAGCGGGCAGCGCCTGCGGCGCGGCCGGTGCGTCGCCGCGCAATCCCCTGAGGATGCGCTCCGGCGTGAACGGCGGCTCGCGGAAGCGCACGCCTGTTGCGTCGAAGATCGCATTCGCGATCGCCGCCGCGCTCGGCACCGAAGCGGACTCGCCGACCCCGAGCGGCGGCAGGTCCGGCCGCGGCAGCAACAACACATCGATCTTGGGCACATCAGGGAAGGGGATGATCGGATAGGCGCCCCATTCGCGCGCCGCCACCGCGCCGCGCTCGAACGAGACCTCCTCCATCAGCGCGCGGCTGGTGGACTGGATGACGTTGCCGTGGATCTGGTGGCGCACGCCGTCCGGGTTGATCATCAGGCCGGAATCCTGGCCCGCGACGACGCGCGTCACGCTGACGTCGCCGGTGGTCTTGTTCACGGCAACGTCAGCGATCCACGCCGACCACGCCGCGCCATAGCCGGGAAACTTGCTGTGGACATAGAGTGCATAGGCGAAGCCGCGCCCATGCACGATCTCGCCGTCCTTCTCCTCGCGAACCGGTCGTGGCGTCCAGCCCGCGCGTTCGGCCACCGCATTGACGAGGTCGATGGCGCGCTGGTCCTTCAGGTAACGCAGGCGATATTCGATCGGATCAACGCCGGCCTCGGTCGCGGCCTCGTCGATATAGGATTCATGCGCAAACGTGTTCGGCAGTGCCGAGACGCCGCGGAACCAGGACGCGCGCACGATCGGCGCCATGTCGTGGGCGACGACGCGCATATGGTCGTAATCGTAAGGCGGGATCGCGGTGCGGTCGCCCATCTGGAGGACGTCCGGCTTCGGCGATATCCGCCCCGTCAGCAACAGCGCCAACGTCGGTGCGGCATTTGACGGATAGCGCGTGGCGAGATCGTAAGCAGCGACGTCGCCGTCCGCATCCAGGCCGCCATTGACGTCGATGAGCTGCGCGGTGCCCTTGGGCTCCCAGGCGTGCTCCTGCTCGCGCGTCAGCTGCACGCGCACGGGCCGGCCGACCGCGCGCGAGAGCAACAGCGCGTCCGCGGTGACATCGTCGGCGCAGTTGCGGCCGTAGCAGCCGGCGGCCTCTAACCTGTTGACCTCGATCTCGCTCTCGGGACGCTCAATCAGCAGCGACAGGTCTCCGCGCAGCACGTGCGGATTCTGCGTGCCCGACCAGACGCGGATGTTGCCGTCCTGGAAGTCGGCGACCGCACAGGACGGGCCGATCGAAGCATGCATCTGATACGGCCAGACGTAAGTGCGCTGCATCGGCTTGGCTGCGCCGGCGATGGCAGCATCGACGTCGCCCTTGTCGATCAGCGTGCGCGGCGTCGACGGGCTGGCACGCAGCGCGGTCTCGACATCGGTGAGGTCGGTCAGATCAGGCGTCGGCTCCCAGCTCACCGCAAGCTGCTCCGCCGCCCGGATCGCATCCTCCTCGCGCTCGGCGACCACGCCGACGAAATCGCCGATGCGCACGACGGCGATGATGCCGGGGATGTCGCGCACCGAAGATTCATCGACCGCGATCAGGCTGGTGCCGACGAACGGACCCGCGTCGACGCCGGCATAGGGCGGCCGCACCACCCGGCCGTGCACCATGCCTGATACTCGGATGTCGTGCACGAAGGTCAGCTCGCCGGTGGCCTTCGCAGGAAGGTCGACGCGCGGCATCGACTGGCCGACGATGGCGTAATCGCCGACGGGCTTCACGGCGACGTCGTCGGCAAGCTCGAGCCGAATCGTCTCGCCGCCGATCAGTTCGCCATAGCTGACGCTGCGATTGTCGTCCCCGCGCACGAGGCCATCTTCAATCCTGAGATCAATGGCCGGCAGCTCCAGCCATTCGGCCGCACGTTCGATCAGGAAGTGTCGCGCTTGCGCCGCGGCCTTGCGCAGGGGAACGGCGGTGATCTGGATTGTCTCGCTCGCGATCGTGGCGCCCTGGTTCGGCACCATTGCGGTGTCGCCGAGCACGACGACGACGCGCGCAAAGGAGACGTCGAGCTCTTCAGCCACGATTTGCCCGAGCGCGGTGCGGATGCCGGTGCCGAGATCGACATGGCCGTTGTAGGCCGTGACCGAACCGTCCGCGGTGATGCGGACGAAGGTCTCGGATGTGCACTCGTCCACAGAGCGGACGACGACGAGCGAACCCGCTTGCCGCTCAGCTTCGTTCAGATGCGGGGACGCCATCAATCACCGGCCTCGGCGAGCTGGCCAGACGCACGCATCACGGCGCGCAGGATTTCGATATGCGTGCCGCAGCGGCAGAGATTGTAGCGCAGCGCCGCCAGCGCCTCCTGCTCGGTGGGCCGCGGATTGATCGCAAGCAGCGCCTTGGTGGTCATGATCATGCCATTGAGGCAGTAGCCGCATTGCGCGGCCTGTTCGTCAATGAAGGCCTGCTGCACCACATCCGGTTTGTCGCGGGTGCCGAGCCCTTCGAGTGTCACGATGTCGCGGCCGTCGCAGCCACTGATCGGAATAACGCAGGAGCGCGCCGCCGCGCCATCGATCAGGACAGTGCAGGTGCCACATTCACCGAGGCCGCAGCCGTATTTCGGACCATTGAGCGCGAGATCGTTGCGCAGCACATAAAGCAGCGGCGTCTGGCGCGCCGCAGTGATCTCGTGAATCCTGCCGTTCACGGTGAGGCGGATCGGTGTCTGCGTCATCCTCGTTCCCAAGTCGACTCGTTGAGCGCCGCGGCCAAAGCTTCGCAAAAATTCCAAGTCCGCTCAAATTCTACGTTGCGACGATACCGTTTGTACACAAACGTGCAAGCCGTGCATGCCGCAGTGCAGCGCGATTGCCTTCTTTGTGGACAGAGCGGATAGGCAAATGAGGTTTTATGCGGCAGGCGCATCTTTTGCGCCGCACCGCCGCTTGACAGCCTTCCGGAGCGCGCGCAACATCGTTCGTATACGAATGATAACCGCGGTGTCCGCCGGCTGTGACATGGTGATGGAAACAACCAACTCTGCCATCGACAAGATCCGCTGCGATGCCTGTCCGGTGATGTGCTACATCAAGCCGGGCGCGGCGGGCGCCTGCGACCGCTACGCCAATCACGACGGCAAGCTCGTCCGCGTCGATCCCCATGTGATCCTGGAGCGCACCGTCTCGCATGGCGGCAAGCTCGTTCCTTTCGGCCGCACCGAAGATTGGGACGGCAAGATCGTCCACGAGCCTTCGACCTTTGTGACGGCGATCGGCGCGGGTACGACCTATCCCGACTACAAGCCGGCGCCGTTCATCGTCTCCGCGGAAGTCGACGGGGTCGACATGGTGACTGTGGTCACCGAGGGCATCTTCTCCTATTGCGGCATCAAGGTGAAGATCGACACCGACCGCTATCTCGGGCCGGAGACCGCGACCGTCCGGGCGCAGGGCGAAGCGGTGGGCCATGTCACCACCAGCGAATACGGCTCGCAGATGCTGTCGCTCGGCGGCGTGCATCATCTGACCGGCGGCTCCAAGAAGGAGGGCCGCGTCACCTGCGACACGCTGATGGACCTCGCAAACTGCAAGGCGGTCGAGCTGACCATCGACGGCGGTGCGAGCGTGGTGGTGCAGGCCGGCCAGCCGCCGATCGTCAACGGCATGAAAGAAGAGCGCATGCGCGTGGGCTGCGGCTCGGCGACCATCGGCATGTTCGCAAAACAGTGGCACGGCAAGGTCGACGAGGTCGTCGTGGTCGACGACCACATCACCGGCGTGCTCAGCGAGCACCAGGCCGGCAAGCTGCTCGACATCGCCGACACCGGCATCAAGATGAAGGGGCGCCGCTCGACGCCCGGCCGCTATTTCCAGGTTGCCGATCCCGGCACGGGTTGGGGCGGCACCAATATCTCCGATCCGCTCGCGATCCTCGGGCCGTTCGACGCCAAGGAAGCCAGGGCGGGTCTCTCCATGCTGATGGTCTCCACGACCGGCGAGCATTCGTCCTATTACGTGCTCGACGATACTCTGAAGCCGGTCGAGACCGAGATGCCTGATGATCTGAAGTTCTCGGTCGAGCGCATTCAGGAGAATTGCGAGCCGGCGCTGTGCACGGTGCTGTTCATGGCGGGCGCCGGTGGTTCTTTGCGGGCGGGCGTGACCGACAATCCGGTGCGGCTGACGCGCTCGGTGAAGGACGCGCTGACGCGCGTCACCAGTGGCGGCGCGCCTGTTTATGTCTGGCCGGGCGGCGGCATCACCTACATGGTCGACGTGACGCAGATGCCGGCGGGGGCGTTCGGCTATGTTCCGACGCCGGCATTGGTGGCGCCGATCGAATTCACCATGAAACTGTCCGACTATGCCGCGCTCGGCGGACACATGGATTATGTCAAGCCGCTGTCCGAGGTGCAGAACGGCGACGATGTCCGCCAGTTGCCCTGGCAGAACCCGATTCCGGGACCTCGGGCATGACCAGGCTCCCGCAAATCGCATTGCTGTCTGACGGCCGGCGGCTGCATTTGCAGGATGGACCGATTGATCTGATCGTCGAGGCGAGGGGACAGCCGAGCGAGGTGCGCGCGGCCTACGAGGCGGCTGCCCAGAGCTTCACGGGCCTGCTTGACGAGCTCTGCGCGGAGCTGACGGAATTGCGGACGGTCGCTGAGGTGGCGCGAACGCCGCTCAGGGGCGTCGTGGCGCGTCGCATGCACGCTGCTGTCGCGCCCTATGCCGCCGATGGCTTCATCACGCCGATGGCTGCGGTGGCCGGAAGCGTGGCGGAGGAGATTCTGGCCGCAATGCTGAATGCCGCGTCGCTAGATCAGGCCTATGTCAACAATGGCGGCGATATCGCGCTTCATCTCGGCGAGGGTGAACATTTTTCTGTCGGCCTGATGGATCGCCCTGACCGCGCCGGCATGATGCGCATGATGAGGGTCGATTCGGAAGACCCCGTGCGCGGCATCGCCACCAGCGGACGGCACGGCCGCAGCTTTTCGCTCGGCATCGCCGATGCCGTGACCGTGCTGGCGGGATCAGCGTCGCAAGCCGATGCGGCTGCGACGATCATTGCGAACGCTGTTGATCTGCCGGGGCATCCCGCCATCAGCCGAAAGCCTGCGAGCGAGATTCAGCCCGACAGCGATCTCGGCGCGCGGCTCGTTACCCGCAACGTTGGTGGATTGTCGCAGGAAGAGATCACGGCCGCGCTCGAATCTGGCGTGGAATGTGCACGGCAATTATTCGATCGCGGATTGATCGAGGGTGCCGTATTGCAGCTTTGTGGTGATATGCTTGTCGTCGGAACCAAAGATATTGAACGGCAACGATCGCGCCCGCTTACGCTGGAGAACGCGGTTCATGTTTGAGCAGGGAAGCGAATTCGGGAGACAATCATGAGCGCGATCATTCGCAAGATCGTCACCGTCGTCGAAGAGACGCAGATGGAGATGGGCCGTCAGGTCTCGCCGCCAACGCGGCGTGCGGCGGCGATCGCCGTGATCGAGAATCCCTTTGCCGGAAAATATGTCGAGGACCTTTCGCCGCTGATCGCGATCGGCGAGGAGCTTGGCGAACTCCTGTCGAAGCGCGCGGTGGCTGCGCTCGGTATCGATGGCTCCAAGGCGCAGAGCTATGGCAAGGCCGCGGCCGTCGGCGAGAATGGCGAGCTGGAGCATGCCGCCGCCATCCTTCACCCGAAAATGGGCACGCCGGTGCGCAAGGTGCTGAGCAAGGGAGCGGCGCTGATCCCGTCGTCGAAGAAACGCAGCGGACCCGGCACGACGCTGGACATTCCGCTCGGGCACAAGGACGCCGCTTTCGTGCGCAGTCATTTCGACGGCATGGAAGTGCAGATCAACGACGCGCCGCGCGCCAACGAGATCATGGTCGCAGTCGCCGTCACCGACAGCGGCCGTCCGCTGCCGCGCGTCGGCGGGCTGACGGTTGCGGAGATCAAGGGCGAAGACGGACTGCGTTAATCTTTTCAGAAAAGTGGAGGTTGGGATGCGAGCAAAGAACTATTTCGTCGGCGCGGCATTTGCGCTGTTAGTGAGCGGCATGGCTCATTCGGCCCTGGCGCAGGACATCAAGATCGGCGAGATCAACAGCTATTCGCTGTTGCCGGCCTTTACCGAGCCCTATCGCAAGGGATGGCAGCTCGCGGTCGAAGAGATCAACGCGGCCGGCGGCATCAACGGCAAGAAGCTCGTTGTCATCTCCAAGGACGATGGCGGCAAGCCGGCGGATGCGCAGACCGCGGCCAACGAGCTGGTGTCGAGCGAGGGCGTGGCGATGCTGACGGGTACGTTCCTGTCGAACATCGGTCTTGCGGTCAGCGACTTCGCCAACCAGAAGAAGGTGTTTTTCCTGGCGGCCGAGCCGCTGACGGACGCCGTCACCTGGTCGAAGGGCAACAAGTACACTTTCCGTCTGCGCCCCTCCAATTACATGCAGGCGGCGATGCTGGTGGAAGCCGCCAGCAAGCTGCCGGCCAAGCGTTGGGCGACGATCGCGCCGAACTATGAATACGGCCAGTCCGCGGTCGCGGTGTTCAAGAAGCTGATGTCGGAGAAGCGCCCGGACATTCAGTGGGTCGACGAGCAGTGGCCGCCGCAGGGCAAGATCGACGCGGGACCGGTGGTGCAGGCGGTTGCCGCAGCCAATCCGGAAGCGATCCTCAACGTCACCTTTGGCGCCGATCTCGTCAAGCTCGTGCGTGAAGGCAACACCCGCGGCCTGTTCAAGGGACGCGAGGTCGTCTCGTTCCTCACCGGCGAGCCCGAATATCTCGATCCGCTCAAGGAGGAGACGCCCGAGGGCTGGATCGTCACAGGCTATCCCTGGTACTCGATCAAGACGCCCGAGCACGACGCGTTCCTGAAGGCCTATCAGGCCAAGTACAACGACTATCCGCGCCTCGGCTCGATCGTCGGCTACCAGACCATCAAGTCGGCAGCGGCGATCCTGGCGAAGGCCGGTTCGACCGATCCGGAGAAGCTGATTGCTGCCGCGGAGGGCCTGTCGATGCCGTCGCCGCTCGGTGAGATCACCTTCCGCAAGATCGATCACCAGTCGACGCTCGGTGCCTATGTCGGCAAAACTGCGCTGAAGGACGGCAAGGGCGTGATGGTGGACTCGACCTACAAGAAGGGCGCGGACTATCTGCCGAGCGACGCCGAAGTCGAGAAGCTGCGTCCGAAGGATTGATGCAAGGAGAGACCGGGGCCTCGTGGTTCGAGACGCGCGGCGCTGCCGCGCTCCTCACCATGAGGGTCCCGGACCTCATCCTGAGGAGGCGCGTAGCGCCGTCTCGAAGGATGAAGCCGAATACTGAGACTTATGCTTAACCCGGACCGCCGATGGCCTTTTACGTCGTACAGTTTCTGACCGGTCTCGCCAGCGCAGCGTCGCTGTTCCTGGTGGCGTCGGGCCTGTCGATCATCTTTGGTGTGACGCGGATCGTGAATTTCGCGCACGGCGCCTTCTACATGATCGGCGCCTACATCGCCTTCACGCTCACGGAGCGCCTTTCGGGAGCGTTCGGCTTCTGGGGCGCGATCGTCGTGGCAGCGTTCGCGGTGGCGCTGATCGGCGTCATTGTCGAGATGGTGCTGCTCCGGCGCATCTATCACGCGCCCGAACTGTTCCAGCTGCTCGCGACCTTCGGCCTGACCCTGATGGTCGAGGATCTCGTCGTGCTGGTCTGGGGACCTGACGATCTCGTCGGGCGCCGTGCGCCTGGCTTTAAGGGTGCGATCGACTTCTTCGGCCAGAACATCCCGAGCTACGATCTGTTCCTGATCGCGCTCGGGCCCGTCGTGCTCGGCGTTCTCTGGCTCTTGTTCCAGCGCACGCGCTGGGGCGTGCTGGTGCGGGCGGCGACGCAGGATCGCGACATGGTCGCGGCGCTCGGCGTCAATCAGAAATGGCTGTTCACTTCCGTGTTTGCGGTCGGCGTTTTCCTCGCCGCACTCGGCGGCGCGCTCCAGATCCCGCGCGATGCCGTGCATCACGCGATGGATTTGCGCATCATCGTCGAGGTCTTCGTCGTCGTCGTGATCGGCGGCCTCGGCAGCATCATTGGCGCCTTCGTCGCGGCGGTGCTGGTGTCGGAGCTCAACGCCTTCGGCATCCTGATTTTTCCGAAGATCTCCATCATTCTGGTCTTCCTTGTGATGGCGGCGGTGCTGATCGTGCGGCCCTGGGGCCTGTTCGGCAGGCCAGAGGCGCCGGCGCGCAAGACGCCCGGCCTGACCGTCAATCCCTGGCGGCCGCTGACGGCAAACGAACGGTTGGCCGCACTCGCCGCGCTCGTCATGGCGGCGACGCTGCCATTGTTCGCCGGCAATTACGCGCTCACCGTCGGCTCGGAGATCGCGATCTTCGTGATCTTCGCCGTCAGCCTGCATTTCCTGATGTCGGTCGGTGGGCTCGCGTCCTTCGGTCACGCGGCCTATTTCGGCCTCGGCGCCTATGGCGTCGCCTTCCTTGCCAAGATGGCGGGGCTGCCGATGATCGTGTGTCTCCTGCTCGGTCCGCTGCTCGGCTGCATGGGCGCCGCCGTGTTCGGATTCTTTGCCGTGCAACTGTCCGGCGTCTATTTCGCGATGCTGACGCTCGCCTTTGCGCAGATCGTGTGGTCGATCGCGTTCCAGTGGGTGAGCGTGACTGGTGGCGACAACGGCATTTTGAGTATCTGGCCTGAAAAATGGGCGGCGAGCCCGTCGCATTTCTATTGGCTGGCGCTCGGCGTTGCGGCGCTCGTGACGATCGCGCTGCGGGCCATGGTGTTCTCGCCGTTCGGCTACGCACTCAGGGCCACGCGCGACTCGCTCCTGCGCACCGAGGCGATCGGCATCAACGCCAAGCGCATCCAGTGGACGGCCTTCGTGATCGCGGGAACGACCGCCGGCATCGGTGGTGCGCTGTTCGCCTACCTCAAGGGCAGCGTCTTCCCGGACAATCTCGGCATCTCGCTCTCGGTCGATGCGCTCGTCATGGTGCTGCTGGGCGGTGTCGAGACGGTGTCGGGCGCGGTGATCGGCGCCATCGTCTACAAGGCCTTGAACATCTGGCTGGTCAGCCAGACCGACCTGTCAAAACTCGTGCTCGGCGGCTTCATCGTTGTGATCGTCGTCGTCTTCCCCAAGGGCATTGTCGGCATGCTGGAGATGCTGGCGCAGCGTCGCGGGAAGACATCGCCGCCGGGATCGCCATTGCTTGCCAAGCCGATCGAGTCCGCCGAATGAGCGTCGCCCCCCCACTTCTCGCGGTCGAAGGCCTGACCAAATCCTATGGCGGCGTCCACGCCGTGCGCGGCGTCTCGTTCTCGCTGCGCGCCGGCGAAATCCTGGCGCTGATCGGACCGAACGGCGCGGGCAAGAGCACTTGCTTCGACATGCTCAACGGCCAGAACAAGCCTGATACCGGTCACGTCCGCCTGCTCGGCGAAGACACAACCGGGAGGAAGCCGCGCGAGATATGGCGGATGGGCGTGGGCCGTACTTTCCAGATCACCGCGACCTTCGCGACCATGACGGTGCGCGAGAATGTGCAGGTCGCGCTGATCTCGCACGGCAAGCAGTTGTTCAATCTCTGGGGCTCGGCCCCGAGCTTCGATCGCGGCGAGGCCGGCCGTCTGCTCGAACTGGTCGGCATGGGTGGCTACGCGGATCGCCCCTGCGGCGAGCTTGCCTATGGCGATCTCAAGCGGCTCGAGCTCGCCGTCGCGCTCGCCAACCAGCCAAAGCTGCTGCTGATGGACGAGCCGACCGCCGGCATGGCACCGCGAGAGCGCGTCGATCTGATGCGACTGACCGCGCAGATCGCGCGGGAAAAATCGATCGGTGTGCTCTTCACCGAGCACGACATGGACGTGGTGTTCGAGCATGCCGACCGCATCATCGTGCTCAATCGCGGCACGCTGATCGCCGAGGGCTCGCCGGCCGAGGTACGCGGCAATCCGCAGGTGCAGGCGGTCTATCTCGGCGAGGGCCTCCTTTACGATGCCCAGCATCGCGAGGGGGCGTCAGCATGAAGCTCACGGTGCAAGACCTCAACAGTCATTATGGCCCGGCCCATATCCTGTTCGACATCGGCTTCGAGGTCGGTGAGGGCGAGGTTGTCGCGCTTCTCGGGCGCAACGGCGCCGGCAAGTCGACGACGTTCCGTTCGATCGTCGGTCTCGTGGCGCAACGAACCGGCCGCATTATGTTCGAAGGCAAGGATGTCTCGGCACGCCCGACCCATGAGATCGTGCGCGACGGGCTCGGCTACGTGCCCGAGGAACGGCGCATCTTCACCGATCTGACGGTGGAGGAGAATCTCGAGGTCGGCCGCCAGCCGAAGCGCCCGAATGCGCCATACTGGACGCGCGAAAAACTGTTCTCGCTGTTTCCGAACCTGGGCGAGATGAAGAACCGTCCCGGCGGTCGCATGAGCGGCGGCGAGCAGCAGATGCTCACCATCGCGCGCACACTGATGGGCAATCCGTCGCTGGTGCTGCTCGACGAGCCCTCGGAGGGCCTGTCGCCGAAGATCGTGGAGCAGATGGTCGAGGCCATCCTTACCATGAAGAAGGAGGGCGTCAGCATCGTCGTCTCCGAGCAGAATCTGCACTTTGCGCGGCTGATCTCCGATCGCGCCTATATCATCGAGCGCGGCCGCATCTGTTTCGGCGGCACCATGGCCGAGCTCGACGCGCGTCCGGATATCCGCGACGCGCATTTGTCGTTGTGAAGGGCGGGGAGCGGATGGCGAGAAGCGTCGCGGCGAAGAAAAGCGTCAAACCGGCAAAGCCGTCTTACGTGCTCGACGAGCAGGTTGGCTTCATCCTGCGCCAGGTCTGGCAGCGCCACAGCGCGATCTTCTCTCGCGACATCGGCACCAATATCACGCCGACGCAATGGGCGGCGCTGTCGAAGCTCGCAGAGACCGGGCCGTGCTCGCAGAACCAGCTCGGACGATTGACGGCGATGGACGTCGCGACCATCAAGGGCGTGATCGACCGTTTGACGGCGCGCGGCCTCACTGAGACCAGCCAGGATCCCGAGGACGGACGGCGGCTTCTGGTCAGCCTGACGCGCGCGGGGCAGCAGCTGGCGGAAAAGGTCGCGCCGTATGCGCTTGCGATCACACGGGAGACGCTGGCCCCGCTGGACGCCAGGGAGCGCGACATGCTGATGTCGCTTCTCAATAAGTTGAGGTGAGCTCCGCTCCCTAACCGTCACCCTGAGGTGGCCGCTTCTTCAGCGGCCCTCGAAGGGCGACGGCCCGGCTGCATCATCTCGGCCGTTCATCCTTCGACGCTCGTACACGGCGCATTTGCGCCGTGCACTCGCGCCTCAGGATGACGGGCGGGCACTTGCGCAGCGGCTACTTCGCCGCGACCTCCGGCACTCTCCCCGCAGGCGGCGTGTTGCGGCTGCGCTGGGTGCGCACAATGCCGTCGATGATGGTCATGCCGATGCCGGGGAGGTCGCCGAGCTGCACGCTGTCCAGGATGTTCTTGCCGGCGGAATGCTGCGCCTTGTCCATGATGACGAAATCGGCCGAGCGGCCCACTTCAATGAGGCCGCAATCCAATTCGCGCATGCGCGCCGTGTTGCCGGTGGCCAGGCAAAACGCGATCTCGGCCGGCAGGTCGCCGAGTGAGGACAGCATCGAGACCATGCGCAGAATGCCAAGCGGCTGCACGCCGGAGCCGGCCGGCGCGTCAGTGCCAAGGATGACGCGGTGCAGATCGCCCATCTCGCGCGCAATGCGCAACGTGAACAAAGCGGAGCGCTCATTGCCATTGTGCACGAGCTCGAGGCCGCGCTTGCATCCTTCACAGATGCAGCGGATCTGGTCGTCGGGAAGCGCGGTGTGGCCGCCATTGATGTGGCCGACCACATCGGTGTCGGCCTCCAGCACGACGTCCTTGTCGATCAGGCCGGAGCCGGGGATCGAGGGGCCGCCGGTGTGGATCGTGCTCTGGATGCCGTATTTGCGCGCCCAGCCGACCATTTTTCGCGCGGTGGGGCCATCCTTGACGCCGCCCAGGCCGACTTCGCCGAGCAGCTTGACACCCGCGGCCGCCAATTCCTTGAAATCCTCTTCGACCATCTCGCATTCGATCACGGGCGCGCCGGCGTGAACCTTCACGCCGCCGGGCCGCAGATTCCAGAATGCGCGCTGGGCGAAGATTGCCATCGCCTTCAACCCGACGACGTCGCGCGGGCGGCCGGGCATGTGCACTTCGCCGGCGGAAATCATCGTGGTGACGCCGCCATGCAAATTGCTGTCGATCCAGCCGATCTGGTTCTGGCGCGGCGTCCAGTCGCCCGCAACAGGGTGGACATGGCTGTCGATCAGGCCGGGCGCCACCGTGGTGCCGTTGGCCTCGACGATGGTGGTCGCGCCTTCGGTGTTGAGGTCCTTGAAGCGGCCGATCGCGGTGATCTTGCCGTTCTCGGCGACGATGGTGTCGCCGTCCAGGATCGGCTTTTCCAGTGCGCCGGACAGGATCAGGCCGATATTGCGGATCACGAGCTTCGAGGGTCCGGTGGCCTGGGGTGCGTCATGCGCCATGGAATGGGTCCTTGTCCTTAACTGCAACGCTTCCGATCTTGGGCAGCCTTGACCGCGGGATCAAGCCGGATTATTCATTAGTATACGAATGATCGTGTACAAACGACGCATAGCTGACCGCCTCGGAACCGCATAGAAGCGCCACGGAAGGGTGAGATGAGCAATTTCAATCAGGAAGCCGTTTTGAGTGTCCACCACTGGACCGACACGCTGTTCTCCTTCAAGACCACCCGCAGTCCGACCTTCCGTTTCCGCAACGGCGAATTCACCATGATCGGGCTCAAGGTCGGCGAGAAGCCGCTGCTGCGGGCCTACAGCGTCGCCAGCGCCAATTACGAGGACACGCTGGAGTTCTTCTCGATCAAAGTGCCGGACGGCCCGCTGACCTCGCGGCTCCAGCACCTCAAGGAAGGCGACGAGATCATCGTCAGCCGCAAAGCCACCGGCACGCTCGTCATCGACAATCTGGAGGAGGGGCGCAACCTCTACCTGATCGGCACCGGTACGGGCCTTGCGCCGTTCCTGAGTGTGATCAAGGACCCCGAAACCTACGAACGGTTCGAGAAGGTCGTGCTGCTGCACGGCTGCCGGCACGTGAAGGAGCTCGCCTATGGCGAGATGATCACCGAGACGCTGCCGAAGGACGAGCTGATCGGCGACTACATCCGCAATCAGTTGATCTACTATCCGACCGTGACGCGCGATCCCTTCCGCAACCGCGGCCGCATCACCGACCTCATCACCTCGGGCAAGCTGTTTTCCGATATCGGCCTGCCGGCGCTGGAAGCCGCCCACGACCGCGTCATGATCTGCGGCAGCCCGGCGCTGGTGGCGGATACCCGCGTGCTCCTTGGCGAGCGGGGTCTTGTCGAGGGCAATCACGGCGAACCTGCCCAATTCGTGGTCGAAAAGGCCTTCGCCGAGCGCTAGGCCCGGAATTCCCGCGCAATAAGACCGTATTTTCGCCGCCGGGCGCCCGTTGCGGCGCCGATTCGGCACGCGATACTATGTGGGAACGAATCAGCGGAGTTCCCACATGGTTGCGGACAGCGACAGCAACATCGCCTGGCACCGGGTTCAGTTGAAAAAGAACCGCGCCGAGTTGAAGGCGCTTGAGACCGCGCGCTTCACGATGGGCGAGATCGCGTCTTCGAAGCGGAACGGCCAGACCCAGAAGGCGATCGGGGAACTCAAGCGCAAGATCGCGCAGTCCGAGCGCGCCATCGCCGATCACGACAAGCGCACGCGCCGTCCGCTTACGACCGACCTGCGAAGCCTCAGCAACGGCAGCTGGAGCCATTGGGACGCTTACACCAATCAGCAGCAGCGCAAGATCGGCCCGCGTTCGCCGGGGCGGGGATAGACTCGTCTCTCTACGCCTGCACCGAAGTCGAAGTTCCGTACCCCTTGCGCCGGCGGCGTCGTGCACCATCTCGGTGAGACGCCATCAACCGCTCCGGTGATCACATGGCACCACGCCTCGACTTCACCAGCGAGGCCTTCTTTCGCGATCCGCCCAGGGCGATCGCAACGTTGCGCATGTCCGGTCCTGTGGTCGCGGCGCGATTTCCTCTCGTCGGCGATGTCTGGATCACCACGACCCACGAAGCCACGGCGCAAGTCCTGAAAGACGGCACCAATTTCACGCTGCGCAAGGAGGATGGCGACGTCGCAGGTTTGCGCTGGTGGATGCCGAAATACGTCAGAACCATCGCCAACAACATGCTGACGATGGACGAGCCGGACCACACAAGGCTGCGCAGTATCGTGGACGAGGCCTTCCGCCGCCGCGCGATCGTCGCGATGGAGCCGCGCATCCGCGCCATCGCGGACGGTCTCGCCGACGAGCTGTTCTCGGCAGGAAGCCCGGCCGATCTCGTCCAGCGCTATGCCCGCATCCTGCCGCTCGCGGTGATCTCCGAGCTGCTTGGGTTGCCGTTGGCCGATCGCCCTCGCTTCATCGCCTGGGCCAATACGATATCCTCGCTCACGAACGTCGTCAGCTTCTTCCGCCTGCTGTTCGCGTTCCGCAAGATGCGAGCCTACCTCGAACGGCAGTTGCAGATTGCGCGCGTGCGGGGCGGCGAGGGCCTGATCGCGGAGCTGGTCCAGGTCGAGCGCGAGGGCGGCCAGATCACGCCGGACGAAATGGTGTCGATGGTGTTCCTGCTGCTCGCGGCCGGCTCCGAGACCACCACGCATCTCATCAGCGGTTCCGTCTACGAGCTGCTTAGAAATCCCGGCATCCGCGACTGGCTGGCACAGGACTGGAGCCGCGTGGGGCTCGCTGTGGAGGAGTTCCTGCGCTTCGTGTCGCCGGTGCAATTCTCCAAGCCGCGCTATGTGAGGCGGGATGTCGAGCTCGCGGGCGTGCGTCTGAAGCAGGGCGATCGGGTCATGGTGATGCTCGCCGCCGCGAACATGGACCCGGCGATGCATGATCGTCCCGAGAGCCTCGACCTCCAACGCAAGCCGAACCGTCACATTTCCTTCGGAACGGGAATCCATTTCTGCCTCGGCCATCAGCTCGCGCGCATCGAGGCGGCGTGCACGCTGGAGGCACTGTTCATGCGATGGCCGAAACTTGGTCTGGCCGTCGAACCCGCGCAGGTCCGCTGGCGCAAGCGGCCGGGCCTCCGTGCCATCGCGAAGCTTCCTGTCACGGCAGAGGCCCAGGGAACACATGTGGCGGCCTCCGTGCGCATGATGGTGGATCGTTCCCTCGCACGGGCCGACTGACGTTTCCTGTTCTTCGGAAAATCGCCGCCGATTGTGAGCCGGCAGGAACGGCGTGGGATGGTCATCGTTGTCAATCCGAAGACTTCGGTGTGGGACCGATCAGGTTCCGGCCGCAAGACTTCCGCATCGCAGGAGGCAGACCATGACCAGCCCAATGCCACCTGTTCCGCCGGACAATCAGAGTCGGAAGGGAACTGGCGACACCAAACAAACATCATCCAACCAGACCGCGCGAGGCCAACAACGCGTGGAAAATCCGGATCAGCAGGGACAGCAGGGTAACATCAAGCAGAACACGACCAATCAAGGTTACCAGCAAGATCGCTAAGGAGGGCGACAACCGATGTCGACATCCACCAAGACACCGAACAGCATCCGTCAGGGCGGACCCGGCGCATCGCATGAGAACGCGAAGGCACCGCTCGAGGTGAAGAAACCGCCCGCGGACGATTTACAGCGAAGCCACAGCCGAATTTCTGGCGGCGGAGGCGAGCACGACTCCCATCATACGCACGATACGGCCGGCAAGGGCGGAGCAAGGTGACCATGAGCAGCAAGCAGCCAAAGCCGTACACGCCCACCGGCAAGGATATTCGCGACAATCCGCTGATCGGTGGATCGAAGGGGGCCACGATGGCGGGTGCGTCGCCCGACGACATCGAGGATGCTCTCGGTGAGAATACGGTCGAGGGCGACGTCGAAAACGACGTGAATGTCGCCGGGGGTATTGACAAGGACGTCGCGCGCAGCGGTTCGCCTCGAAGAGGCCGGTGAACACCGGGAGACTGACATGCAAGGCAAAAAGACCCACGAGCAGCAAGTGCGTATCCTCGAGCGCAAACCGGACGTGCCTGATGGACGAGAACTGGATCGGGCATCGGGCCGCAATGTCGAGCACGCCGTTCGTCGTGCGAAGCCCGAGGCGCGACACAGTGAATTTCCGGTGAGTCGCGGCGGTCTCAACCAGGAGAGCGACCACAACAAGCACAACCACGCTGGCCAGAGCGGCCACAAGCCGCCGAAACCAACGCCGGCGCAACAGAAGCACTGAACCTTCAGGGGGCGCTCACTGCAAGAGGAGAGATCGATGCCAGGTGGGCACGGTAGCAAGGCGCATTTCAGATCCGGCATGCACGGCAAAGGTGACGGCACCGGAGCCATGGCCGACATTCCCAAGGACAAGATCGGCGACAACATGGTCCTGTCCAACCGCGACAAGGCACAGCACTCGGACATTCGCGGCATGGACGGCAAATCCATCCAGACCGAACAATATCAGGATCACTCGGCCAACCGGCTCGACGAAGAGCCGGAGGCCGACGACATCTGAGAGGGGCGTTCCTCCCCGCTGAACTCGCGGACCGGTGTTCAGCCGGTCCGCCTTTTTGTCGGCCCGAGATCGCGCTCCCAGCCGAACACGGAGCGGCCGTCGAGATCGGGCGAGGCCGCACGCTCTCTGGCGATATAGGCTTCGACCGATGGCCCGCGCGCGGTTCGCTCCAGCCGCCGCGCCTGGTCGTCGAGGCGCTTGATCGCCTGCATCTCTTCCTCGCGTCCGAGCTTTGCGTTCTGGATCGCGCCTTTCAGCACGCGAATGGTTTCGTCATAGACCTTAATCGGAACGGGGTAGGGATGCCGGTCCTTGCCGCCATGTGCCAGTGAGAAGCGGGCGGGATCGTTGAAGCGGTAGGGCGCGCCGTGCACCACCTCGGCCACCATCGCCAGCGAGCGCACGGTGCGCGCGCCGACGCCGGGCGTCAGCAGCAGCTCCGGAAAGTCGACCGGGCCGCGCTCGGCCGCCGCCGCGAGCGTGCCGTGCAGGCGGCGCGCGAACACGTCCTTCGGCCGGACGTCGTGATGCGCGGGCATGATCAGGTGCGGCAGCATCGCCTGCGCGGGCTCGGGTGCAGTCCCGGTGAGCCGCTCGAATTCGCAGACGATGCGGTCGGGGCCGAGACCACTCAACAGCTCGAGCTGCGCGGTGCGCGAGACATCGGCGCGATGGTCGGTGAGATTGACGATCTCGCCTTGCAGCGGGCCGTCGATCGCGCTGTGCGGCGTATCGACAAAACTCTTCAGTGCCTCGGAATGCCAGTGATAGCGGCGGGCCTGCCGCTTGTCGCCATTCATGCCCTGCTGAACCACCGTCCATTTGGCGTCGGCGGTGACGAAGAATCCGTGCAGGTAAAGATCAAAGCCGTCCTGAACAGCGGCGCTGTCAACCTTCGCCACGAGCCGGCTGGCACGGGTGAGTTTTACGCCGTCGAAGCCGACGCGGTCGCCGAGTTGCAACAGCTCGTCCGGCGTCTTGCGCGAATGCTGACCGCGCCCGCCGCAGACATAGATGCCGAGCTCGTCCTGAAGCGGTCCGAGCCCGCGCTTCAACGCGCCGATCACGGAGGTCGTGATGCCCGAGGAATGCCAGTCCATCCCCATGACGGCACCGAACGACTGGAACCAGAACGGATGCGAGAGGCGCTGGAGGAATGCGTCGCGGCCGTAATGATGCACAATCGCCTGCGTGACGACCGCGCCTAGCGAAGCCATGCGGGTCGCGAGCCAGGGTGGAACCCGGCCGGTGTGAAGGGGAAGGTCGGCGCTGCCGGTTCGTCGAGTCATGATCGTCTAGAGATAGCGCAGTTCGGCGACGGTTGCACCAGGGGGATGGTGCATTGCACTGAGTGGAGGGAGCGAAGCCGCTGTGAACGCGTTGAGCGCGGACGCTGATGCAACGCGGGGACACGGATGAATCTGCAAGCAATTATGGCCGACATCGACGAGATGCTCGGCTGGGTGCCTTCGTGGTTCGTCGGTCTCAGCCTGATCGCGCCGTCGCGATCCTGCTCGCATTGTTCCATTACCGGGTCGCGGTATGGCTCCTCAATCGTGCCTTCGGAACCCGCCTCCCTCTGCTGGCTGTGTTCATCGAGCGTACGGCCGGTCCCGCTCGGTTGGCCCTGTGTCTTGCTGCGGTTGCACTGGTCCTGCCGCTTGCGCCGCTCGATGACACCATCCGCACGCCGCTGATGCGCATATTCGTCGTGGCCTTCATCGCACTGATCGGCTGGATATCGATCCGGATCGTGGACATGAGCGCGGCGCGCTATCTCCAGAATTTTCGCGATGTCACCGAAAACTTCGTCGCGCGCAAGCATGTTACACAGGTGCGCGTGTTCAAGCGCGTGACCGACACCATCATCGTCGTTATCACGGCGTCGACCGCGCTGATGACGTTTGATTCGGTGAAGCAATACGGCGTCAGCCTGTTCGCCTCGGCCGGCGCAGCCGGTATCATCGTTGGTCTTGCTGCGCGCCCGCTGCTCAGCAACCTGATTGCAGGCTTGCAGATCGCGATCACCCAGCCGATCCGCATCGAGGATGCCGTGATCATCGAGAACGAGTGGGGCTGGGTGGAGGACATCGCCTCGACCTATGTGGTGATCCGGCTGTGGGACTGGCGCCGCATGGTGGTGCCGCTGTCCTATTTCATCGAAAAGCCATTCCAGAACTGGACCCGCGATACCGCGTCCCTGATCGGCGTGATCGCGCTCCACGTCGATTATCGCGCGGACGTGCCGCGGATCCGCCGCTGGTTGGAGGAGGCGGTGAAACAGTCCAAGCTTTGGGACGGCGCAGTGGTCAATCTCCAGGTGATCGACGCGGATTCGCGCACCATCGAGCTTCGCGCCCTCGTCAGCGCCAGGAATGCGCCGCAATCCTGGGACCTGCGCTGCGAGATGAGGGAGAAGCTCATCGCCTTCATCCGCGACGAGATGCCGGAAGCGCTGCCGCGTGAGCGCGCGATCCTGATCCCGTCGGGAGGAGGCGACGATGATGCCGATTTCCTGCGGCGTCCCGCCACGCCGGAAAAGATGCGGGCGAGTGCGCGCAATTGACCTATTGGCGAGTCGCCTTCGTGGCGCCGCGCAAGCCTGCCCGCTGCTGGATCGTGTCGAGCGCGCCGGACGACTGCTGTTCCGTGACGAAGCGGTTGAGCAGAGGCAAGGCGTCCTCGCGTCCTTTGGGGATCGCGATGGCCATATGCTCCAGGCCCCAACTGCCGTCGAGAATCCGCGCGCCGGGCATCTGATCGGACATCTCGAACAGCGTCGGCTTGTTGGTGGCGTAGAGATTGATCTCGCCCCGGCCAAACATGCCGATGGCGACCTTGACGCTTGCGGCGGGAACGATGGTCGCGTTCTTGAACTTTGCCGGCAGCGTGCGCTCCGAGGTCGAGCCTTTGGTGACGCCGATCTTCACGCCTGGCTTGTCAATGTCCTCGACCTTGCCGATCGGCGAGTTCGCCGGAACGAGATAGCCGAGCTCGATTGCCAGCACGGGCTGGCTGAAGCTGACCTCGTTGGCGCGAGCCGGCGTGGCATTGGTCACGGTGAAATCGACCTGGCCGTTATGGATCGCGGAGACGATGTCGGCAACGCGCTGAAACCTGACATAGTCGATGGGAACGCTGAGCCGCTTGGCCAGCTCGCCGCCGAGATCGTAGGCGAGGCCGTGCGACGTGCCTGCCGCGTCTGTTACCATCGAGGTCGGGCTGCCCGGATAGACGCCGACGCGCAACGTGCCGCTCGGCGCCAGCAGCTTGGCTTCGCCGTCGGCGCGTGCGGGCGCGCCGAGCAGGCTGATGACGGCGACCACGAGCAGAGCGGCGTGCGCGACGTGCCCGGAAGAGGTCCTCATGTGAAGCACTTCACTGCGCGCGAATGTCGGCGGCCTTCAGCACCGGCTCCCATTTGGTCGCCTCGGCATGCATGTAGGCGTCGAAATTCTTGGATGAAGAGCCGACCGGGGCTGCGCCGATCTTTCCGAGTGTCGACAGCACGTTCGGATCCTGCACCGCCGCCTTCAGGTCGGTTTCGAGCTTCGCCACGATCTCCGGCGGCATCTTGGCCGGGCCAAGAACGCCCCACCAGACCGAGACGTCATAGCCTGATACGCCGGACTCGGCGACAGTCGGAACATCCGGCAGTGCCTTGGAGCGTTCGGCCGAGGTCACCGCGAGCGCGCGCACCGGGCCGCCTTCGAGCTGGCTGATGGCTTCCGCAAGCGGATTGATGCTGAGCGGGATGTCGCCGGCGATCACGGCGGTCAGCGCCGGCGCGCCGCCCTTGTAGGGGATCGCGACGATCTTGGTGCTGGACATGTATTTCAACAGCTCACCGGCGAGATGCGCCGAGGTGCCGTTGCCGGACATGCCATAGGAAAGCTTGTCCGGCTCCTTCTTCGCTGCAGTGAGGAGATCGCCGAGCGTCTTGTAGGGGCTGTCCTTGGCGACGACGATCGCGAGCGGCGAGGAGGCGACTTCGGAGATCGCGGTAAAATCCTTGAACGTGTCGTAAGGCACGCTCGGATAGATGAACTGGTTCAGTGGATGACCGCTCGCGACCAGGATCAGCGTGTAGCCGTCGGGGGCGGCCTGCGTCACTGCCTGCGAGGCGACGATGCCGCCGGCGCCGGGACGGTTGTCGATCACGGGCTGCTGGCCCCAGGTCTTCGCCAATGCCTGTCCGAGCGTGCGCGCGAGCACGTCGACCGCGCCGCCGGCGGCGTAGGGCACGAGGATGTGAACCGGCTTGCTCGGATAGCTGTCGGCGGCCTGCGCGGCGCCGCCCGCCAGCAGCAGACCGGCACCCAGCATCAAGCCGCCGATCTTCTTGTTCAAACTCAGCATTTTCCAGCACTCCTTGTGGGCGTTTGCGCGCCTACCGTCGGTCTTCCGAGCCGTCCGGACGCTGCCCATGGTTTTTGTTGACGAGACCTGATCTTTTGTACGATAGTACAAATCACATGGTACGCAAGCCCACCAGCAAGGAAACGGCCCGCAAGCCGAACATGCGCGAGGCGATCCTCGCCGCGGCCGAGGAGCTGTTCGCCACCAACGGCTTCAACGCCGTATCGGTGCGCGATATCGCACACGCTGCCGGCGCCAATCCCGGCAGCGTGACCTATCATTTCAAGACCAAGGACGGCCTGCTGCTGGAGATCTACCGGCGCCATTGCGGGCCGATGAATTTGCGCCGTTCCGAACTGCTCGCGGCCGCCAAGCGCGTGCGCGATCTCCAGGACCGGCTGGAAGCGGTGGTGCGAGCCTATGTCGCGCCGGCCTTCACCTCGGGCAGCGATCTTGCCGGGGGCGGGGCGCGGTTCACGCGGCTGCGCGCGGTGATGTCTGCGGAGGGCAACGAGGTCGCGCGGAAAATCATCGCGCAGACTTTCGACGACACCAGCCACGCCTTCATCGATGCGATCCACGAAAGCCTGCCGCACGTTCCGCGCACCGACATCGTCTGGCGCAGCCACTTCCTGCTCGGCGCACTCTATTACTCGCTGGTGACGCCGGATCGCGTCTCGCGCCTGTCGCGCGGCGAGGCCGATGGCAGCGATGCCGCCAGCGCCATCGAGCAATTGGTGCAAGCCACCGTCGCCGCGTTCCAGGCGCCGGCGCTCGATCAGGCGGCGCCGGCACGGCGGCGACCCGTCGTCAGCAGCAAGACTTGAAAGAAACCGCCCGAGAGGAGCGCGGCCTCGCGCTTCCGCTCGCAAGCGGACCATGTGCAAGCGGACCATGTGACAGGGTGTTGAGGAAATGAACAGGCGGGAGTGCTTGCATCTCTTGACTGGACTGGCCGGCGCGGCGCTCGCGAGCGAGACGCATGCGCAAGGGGCCGAGCCGAAGGCGATTCCGACGATCGCGCCGCCGGATCCAAATCCGAAGACGCCGTCGTTCAAGCTGCCGGCCAAATCCTGCGACAGCCATACCCATATTTTCGGTCCGGCGTCCCGCTATCCCTTCTCGGAAAAACGGCCCTACAACACGGCTGATGCACCGCTGGAGGCGTTTCGCAGCGTGCACGAGAAGATCGGCGTCGAACGCTGCGTCATCGTCAATGCCACGGTGCACGGAACGGACAATCGCGTCGTCACCGACGCCATCGCCCAGAGCGAGGGCGCCTATAAGGGCATCGCCAACGTCAATGACGAGATGACCGAGAAGGAGCTGGCGGCGCTTGACAAGGGCGGCATCTGCGGCTGCCGCTTCGCCTTCCTCAAGCGCCTCGGCGGCGTCGGCGACATGACCAAATTCCAGCGGATCGTGCATCGCGTCGCCGAACTCGGCTGGCACATCGACGTCTATTTCGAGCCTGATACGATCGCCGAATTCGCGCCCCTCCTAACAGCGCTGCCGACGCCCTACGTGATCGATCACATGGGAACGGTTCAGGCCGGGAAGGGGCTCGACGATGCCGGCTTCACGGCCCTGCTCGACCTCCAGAAGAAGGACGAGAAATGCTGGGTGAAGATCACCGGGCTCGAACGTGCCTCCAGCGCCGGCAAGCCGTTCCACGACGCCGCGCCGTTCGCAAAGGCGCTGATCGACAATGCGCCCGATCGCGTCATCTGGGGCACCGACTGGCCGCATCCCAACGTCAAGATCATGCCGAATGATGGCGACCTCGTCGATCTGATCCCCCTCTACGCGCCTGATGAGAAGGTCCGGCAGAAACTGCTGGTCGACAATCCGGCGCGCCTGTTCAAGTTCAGCTGATGAGCATCATGTACGAGCCGACCATTCCGCCGCCCGATCCGGACACGCGCACGCCGAAGTTCAAGCTGCCGAAGCTGTCTTGCGACGCGCATTGCCACATCTTCGGGCCCGGCGCGAAATACCCTTACGCGCCGGACCGCTCCTACACGCCGCCGGATGCGCCGCTCGAGGATTTCCGCACGCTGCATGCCAAGCTCGGGGTCGAGCGTGCCGTCATCGTCAATGCCAGCGTCCACGGCACCGACAACACGGTGGCGCTCGACGCCATCGTGCAGAGCAACGGCGCCTATCGCGCGGTTGCCAATATCGACGACTCCATCACGGAGCGCGGGCTCCGCGTGCTGCACGAGGGCGGCTTCCGCGGCTGCCGCTTCAATTTCGTCCGCCACCTCGGCGGCGTCCCCGACAAGACCATGTTCAATCGGGTCATCGCGATGGTCGCGCCGTTCGGCTGGCACATCGACCTGCATTTCGACGCGATCGACCTGCCCGAATATGCCGACATGCTGGCAAAGCTGCCGCTGAGCTATACCATCGACCATATGGGGCGGGTGAAGGCGTCCGAGGGGCTCGATCAATTGCCGTTCAAGATCCTGATCGAGCTGATGCAGCGCGACGAGAAATGTTGGGTCAAGATCTGCGGCTCGGAGCGGGTGTCATCGTCCGGTCCGCCGTTCACCGACGCCGTGCCGTTCGCGCGAAAGATCGTCGAGACCGCGCCCGACCGTGTCATCTGGGGCACCGATTGGCCGCATCCCAACGTCAAGGCGATGCCGAATGACGGCGATCTCGTCGATCTGATCCCGCTGTTCGCGCCGGAGTCGGAGTATCAGCAGAAGATCCTCGTCGATAATCCGGCGCGCCTGTTCGAGTTCGACCAATGACGGCGCTGGCGATCGACAAGCCGCGCGGCCGCGCCTGGTGGAAGGAACTCTGGATCCAGGTGCTCATCGCTATGGCCGCCGGCATCGCGCTTGGGATCGTCAATCCCGAGGCGGGCGCCAAGATGCAGCCGCTTGGGGACGCCTTCATCAAGGCGATCCGGATGCTGATCGCGCCGATCATCTTCTGCACGGTCGTCCATGGCATCGCGCATATGGCCGACATGGCCCGTGTCGGGCGCGTCGCCGTCAAGGCAATCGTCTATTTCGAGATCATGACCACGATCGCGCTGATCATCGGCCTCGTCGCGGTCAATCTGCTCAAGCCCGGCGTCGGCATGAACATCGATCCCGCCAGCATCAATGCCAGCGCGATCGAGCCCTATGTCAAGCAGACCGGCGTGATCGGCTTCGTGCCGTTTTTCTTGAACATCGTGCCCGCAACCTTCATCGGCGCGTTTGCCGAGGGCAACATTCTCCAGGTGCTTTTCATCTCGGTGCTATCAGGCTTTGCGCTGGTGCAGCTCGGCGAGCGGGCTGCGCCGCTGGTCAATCTCATCGACATCGCCGCCAAGATGGTGTTCGCCGTTGTCGGCTTCGTGATGTTGGCGGCCCCGATCGGCGCGTTTGGCGCCATCGCCTTTACGGTCGGCAAGTTCGGCGTCGGCTCGCTGGCCTCGCTCGGCAAGCTGCTGGGCGGCTTCTATCTCACCTGCGTGATCTTCATCATCGTGGCGCTCGGCCCGGTCGCGCGGCTGTGCGGCTTCTCGTTGCTCAAGCTGATCCGCTACATCTGGGAAGAGTTGCTGATCTGCATCGCCACCACGTCGTCGGAGACGGTGTTGCCGAGGATGCTGACCAAGCTTGAGAAAGCCGGTTGCGAGCGCAGCGTCGTTGGGCTGGTGATTCCGACCGGGTATTCCTTCAATCTTGACGGCACCTGCCTCTACCTTGCCGCCGCCTCGGTGTTCCTGGCGCAGGCGACCAACACGCCGCTCGGGCTCGCCGAGCAGATCGAGCTGCTCTTGATCCTGCTGGTGACCTCCAAGGGTGCGGCGGGAATCGCGGGCGCCGCCTTCGTCGTGCTGGCGGCGACGCTGTCCGCCACCGGCAGCATTCCGGTGACGAGCGTGGCGCTCGTGCTCGGCATCCATCGCCTGATGTCACAGGGGTTGACGCCGACCAATCTGATCGGGAACGCGGTTGCGACCATTGCGATTGCCAAATGGGAAGGCGCGCTCGATGGCGAACGCCTGAAGCGCGTGCTCGACGGCGAGGAACCCGTCGCCGCGGCTTGATGAACTTATGACGCTTACGAACAAAAGAGGGGAGTTTGTCCCATGAAAACAGGTCTCGTGATCACAGCCCACCCGGGCGATTTCGTCTGGCGCGCCGGCGGCGCCATCGCGCTGCATGCAAAGAAGGGCTTTCGCATGAAGATCGTGTGCATGTCCTTCGGTGAGCGCGGCGAAAGCCAGTTCGCCTGGAAGGAGAAGGGGGCGACGCTGGAATCAGTCAAGGCCGGGCGCAAGGACGAGGCGGAGCGTGCAGCAAAGCTGCTCGGCGCTGAGATCGAGTTCTTCGATTGCGGCGACTATCCGCTGAAGCTGACCGAAGCGCATTTCGACCGCATGGTCGACATCTACCGTGAGCTCAATCCAAGCTTCGTGCTGACGCACGCGCTGGAAGACCCCTATAATTTCGACCATCCGAACGCGGCGCATTTCGCGCAGGAAACCCGCGTGGTCGCGCAGGCGATGGGCCACAAGCCCGGCGCGCAGTACCAATATTCTGCGCCGCCGGTGTTCCTGTTCGAGCCGCACCAGCCTGAGCAGTGCAATTACAAGCCGGACCTGCTCCTCAAGATCGACGAGGTCTGGAAGGAGAAGTACGAGGCATTCCAGATCCTGGCCGCCCAAAAACATCTCTGGGGCTATTACGAGCGCGTCGCGCTCAACCGCGGCATCCAGGGCAGCCGCAACACCGGCGTTCCCATGACCTATGGCGAGGCCTATCAGCGCCTGTTCCCGACCGTTGCGGAGGTGTTGGCATGAAGCCCGTCGTCGTTCGCAACATCAAGCGTGCCGATCCCGCCGGGATGGCGGAGTACGGCGTCTCGACCGTGCACGAGGCGTACGGCCGCATCGGCCTGATGAAGCCTTATCTGCGGCCGGTGTGGCCGGGCGCGGCGATTGCCGGGCCCGCCGTCACCGTGCTGGCGCAGCCCGGCGACAATTGGATGATTCATGTCGCGGTCGAGCAGTGCAAGAAGGGCGACATTCTCGTCGTCGGCTGCACCACCGACAATACTGACGGCATGTTCGGCGAATTGCTCGCGACCTCGCTTCAGGCGCGTGGCGTGCAGGGGCTGATCATCGATGCCGGCTGCCGCGACGTCAGAGCGCTGCACGAGATGAATTTTCCGGTGTGGTCGCGCGCGGTCTCGGCCAAGGGGACGGTGAAGGCGACGCTCGGCTCGGTCAACGTCCCCGTGGTCTGCGCCGGCGTCAACGTCGATCCCGGCGACATCATCGTGGCCGATGACGACGGCGTGGTGGTGGTGCCGAAGCGCTACGCGGCGGAGGTCGCCGAGAAGGCGAAGAAGCGCAACGCGGACGAAGGCGGCAAGCGCAAGCGGCTGGCTTCGGGCGAGCTTGGGCTCGACATGTACAGCATGCGCGAGGCCTTGGCGAAGGCCGGGCTCGTCTATGTCGACAATCCCGAGGATGTCTAAAGCAATCAGCGGAGTGGGCCGATGGATCGTCTCAAGCTGAAGGCCGTGCTCGGCAGTCACCCGCATGTCCAGGCGGTGAAGAGCGGCGTGCTCCGCTCCGACCGCTTCGATCTCGACTTCATCGAGTACACGCCGACCAACACGGCGTTCAAGCCGATGGTGCGTGAGCAGGCCTTCGACGTCTGCGAGATGGCGATTGTCACCTATCTGATGGCGAAAGCGCATGGCAAGCTGTTGGTGCTGCTGCCTGCCACCATGCTCGGCCGCTTCCAGCATTCCTACGCGCTCTATAATCCTGCGCATGGAACGCTCGGCCCGTCCGATCTCGAAGGCAAGCGCGTCGGCATCCGCTCGTTCACAACCACGACCGGCGCCTGGATCAGGGGCATCCTCGCCAACGACTACGGCGTCAACCTCGACAACATCCGCTGGGTGACCTTCGAGGACCCGCACGTCGCCGAATATGTCGACACCACCGAGCGCGCGCCGAAGGACAAGAAGATCCTTCAGATGCTGCTCGACGGCGAGCTCGACGCGGTCCTCGGTGAGACCTCGAACGATCCGAAGCTGAAGACGCTCTTCCCCGATCCGGCCGCGGAAGCCGCCAAATGGTACGCGCTTCGCGGCGTCGTGCCGGTCAACCATCTCGTGGTCGTGACCGAACAGCTCGCGAAATCGCGCCCCGAAACGGTCGCGGGCGTTTATGATCTCCTCAAGCGGAACAAGGCGCAGGCGGGACCGGCGGCAACGCCCGATCTCGTGCCGTTCGGGATCGAGGCCAACAGGAAGCCGTTGGAGCTGATCGTCGACTACGCATTCCAGCAGGCGCTGATCCCGCGTCGCTATGCGGTCGAGGAGCTGTTCGACGAGACGACGCGAGGACTGAACTGATGGCTGGTGATCCCAAGCTATGGCAGATCGGACTGGTCGGTTACGGCGAGGTCGGCAGGATCCTGGCCGAGGATTTGCGCCAGCAGGACATCAAGGTCTCAGCCTTTGATATCAAGCTCGGGGGCGACCAGAGCGCTTCGCTGAAGGAGCATGCGGAAAGATTCGGTGTCGGGTTCACAGCTTCTCATGCCGAGCTGTCGGCGAAATGCGATTTCATCATCTCGGCGGTCACCGCGAGCCAGGCCGTGCCGGTGGCGGAAGCCTGCGCGGCCGCGATCAATCAGGGCACCTGGTTCCTGGATTTCAATTCGGCGTCTCCCGGCGCCAAGCAGCGCGCCGCGGCGCTGATCGACGGCGCTGCGGGACGCTATGTCGAAGGTGCCGTGATGACCTCGGTGCCGCCTTATCGCATCAAGGTGCCGCTGCTGCTCGGCGGTCGCGGCGCCAAGGAGCTGGAGCCGCTTTTGAACGCGATCGGTTTTGCGGCCAGGGTTGCCAGCGACAAGCTCGGTGTTTCATCGGCGGTGAAGATGTGCCGCAGCATCATGATCAAGGGCCTGGAGGCCATGGTGATCGAAAGCTTCACCACCGCGCGCGCCTATGGCGTCGAGGATGCGGTGCTGGCTTCACTGGCGGAAACCTTTCCCACGATCAATTGGGAGAAGCAGGGTGCTTACTTCTTCCAGCGCGTGATCGAGCATGGTCGCCGCCGTGCCGAGGAAGTGCGCGAGGTCGCCGAGACCGTGCGCGAGGCCGGGCTGACGCCGTGGTCGGCGCAGGGCACCGCCGAGCGTCAGGCCTGGGTGGCCGATCTCGCCGATGAAGGGCTGTTCGGCGCCAGAGGCACCAAGGAGTTCGCCCGCAGCGCTGACTGGCGCACCGAGGCGGATCGAATCCTGGCGAAGATCAATCGCGAGAAATAAAGCGGCTCCTTCTCAGGACTTTGCCGCGCGACAGCCAGTGAGCTCGTCGCGGGCGCGTTCGATCAGCGCCATCAGGTTTTCGGCCTTGCGGGCCAGCCGATCGCTCGCGGCTTCGGTACGGAATTCTGCGCGGATCGACCGAATGCACTTGTCGGCGGTATCGAGCGTCAGGAGCTTGCGGGTCAGGTCATCCCGTGTCTGGACGCCCGCCAGATCGAGGTTCGACAGGACATGCCCGATGCCGTCGAGCCGCTTCACGGCGGCCTCGCTGGGCGTTCTCGCTCGAATGGAATGGTAGTCGATGCCGCTGAATGCGCTGAACATGTCAATGCTTCCCCGTTGAATGCAGACATCAGTGCGGGTCCTACTATGACCGGCACCGCGGGACTTGCAATGCGCGCAGCTATCGGGAATCAGCGAGAATCTACTATCCGGGATTCTACCGGATTCGGAATTTTGGAACGATCGGCGGTAACATCGAACGGAAGCTCGGCCGCAATCGGCCGTGCTTCAAGGCAGATATGCATTGAGAGCGGATCAGGAACTTGGGCTGAATAGAGTGGGCCGTTGCCGCGCAAAAGTCTGCCGGCCGCTCTTGAAGCCCATCACGATATCCGGCAGCTCGGCGATGGCGAAGCGGCTGTCTTGCGTATCGAGCACGACGAGATCGGCGGGGTTTCCGACCTTGATGCCGTAATCCCCGAGGTTCATCAGCCGCGCCGGCAGCTCGGTCACGAGATCAAGGCAGATATCGAAGTCGTTGACCGAGGCATGCGCGACATTGGCGTAGAAATTCGCCATTCGCAGCAGTGAGGCATCGCCGAACGGCGTGAAGGGATTGAGCACATTGTTGGTCGCGACCGAGCACACCACGCCTTCGCGGGCGAGCTTGTGGGCGAGCGCCAGCCCGCGTGGCGCGTTGTGGGTCACCTCGCGCCCCATCAGATAGAGATCGGTTGCCGGCAACACGGTGACGGCAACGCCGGCTTGCGCCAGCTGCGCGGTGGCGGACTTCAGCCGCTCCGGTGGCAGTGCCGAGAGTTTCGTCGCATGGCCGATTGCCACGCGCCCCCCGTAATTGCGTCGCTCGGTCTGCCGGCAGACCTCGTCGAGGTGCCACCAGGAGGGATCGAGATCGAAATCGAGATGGAGATCGACGTCCACGTCGAATTCGTGTGCGAGGTCGAAGATGCGGGTGAGATGGACGTTCGGGTCGGTGTCCGTGTAGGGGCAGCCACCGATCACCTTGCCGCCGTCGCGGAGCGCCTGGATCAGCAGCTCCTCGCTGCCGGGATCGTTGGTGAGGCCTTCTTGCGGAAAGACGCAGAGCGACAGGTCGATCGCCCAGGCATAGTCGCGCTTCAGCGCCTTCACCGCCTCGAAGCCGCGCAAGCCGATGCGCGGATCGATCTCGACGTGGGTTCGCATGCGCGTCGTGCCGTGCACGATGGCACGTTCGAGCACCCGGGCGCCGCGAGCGTAGACGTCCTCGACCGTGAAATCCTTTTTCATCCCGGCGACGGCGCGGATCGCTTCGGAGACGCTGCCGTGATCATGCCCGCAGCGGCCGAGCAGGCAGGCCTTGTCGAGATGGATGTGGCTGTCGACGAAGCCGGGCAGGGCGAGGCGCCCGCCGACATCGACTTCGACGGCCTCGCAGGCGAGCGTCGGTTCGATGGCGGTGATCCGGCCGCGCGTTACGCCGATATCCATTGGGTCGGCGGCATCGCGCAACACGGCATTGCGAAAGATGAGGTCAAAGGCGGATGGCGTGGTCATGGCTCTTGCGGAAGGAATTTAGAGCAATCGGCCGGGATCGGCGGCTCCAGATTGTCGGCAGTGTAGCGAGGGAAATGTTCAAAATATATGCACGTATTACCTGTGAGCGGCGGTAGTATTGCGCAAACCCGGGCGAATGAGCCATGTCCGTTGCCGCAAGAGCCGATGCCGGTCCGTTGTCCGATGCTGCGATCGTGGAAGCCTATCTCACGGCTTCGATGGTTCCAGATCCGGACGCCGCGGCGGCCTATATGGCGGCGGGCACCGTGATTACTTTTACCGGGGGGCGCGAGTTCGATCACCCGCGCGGCCCGACAGCCTTCAACGCCAAGCGCTACCGCTGGGTCAAGAAGAAGATGGACCGGTTCGACGTCTGCCCCGGCGACGGCGAAACCGTGGTCTATAGCGTCGGCACGCTCTACGGCGAATGGAAGGATGGGACCCCGTTCGAGGGCAACCGCTACGTCGACCGCTTCGTGGTGCGGAATGGCAAGATCACCAAGATGGACGTCTGGAACGACAGCGCCGAGCGCATCCTGGTCCAGCGCGGCATCGACGCGTAACAGCGATCTCGGCACTTGGGCCGGGCCGCTTCCACGGTGACAAACTACCGGTCATCATATCGCAAGCCGCGATAGCTGATAGACGCAAGCTCGTCTGGCGGCTGCCATGCGCCTGCGCTATCAACGGTGCGATTGCAGCGCCCGGCATGGAGGCGCAAGCCTCTTTAGGAGCCCCCGATGCGTTTACCCACCGTTCTCCTGGCCCTCACATGCCTTGCGACAGCCGCCTCGGCCGAAGACCTGTCGGGTACGCTTCAGAAGGTGAAGGAGACGAAGAAGATCACGCTGGGCTATCAGGAGGCCTCGGTCCCGTTCAGCTATCTCGACGGCAACCAGAAGCCGGTCGGCTTCGCCATGGATATCTGTCTCAGGATCGTGGATGCCGTGAAGAAGCAGCTCGGCATGCCCGACATCGCCGTCGACACTCTCGCCGTGACGTCGTCGAACCGGATTCCGCTGATGGTCAACGGGACGCTCGATCTGCATTGCTCGGCGACCACCAACAACGCCGATCGCCAGAAGCAGGTCGCCTTCACCAACACGCACTTCCTCAGCGCGACGCGATTTGCGGCCAAGAAAGCCGCAAAGATCAACACCATCGACGATCTCAAGGGTAAGGCGGTGACGGCGGTGGCCGGCTCGGTCAACCTGACGCAACTCGCCAAGGTCAACACCGAGCGCAATCTCGGCATCAATGTGATGCCGGCCAAGGACCAGGCCGAGGCCTTCCTGTTGCTGGAAACCGACCGCGCGCAGGCTTACGCGCTCGACGACGTGCAGCTCGCTGTCGCGATCGCGCGCTCGAAGGAGCCGCAGCTCTTCATGATCAGCGAGGAGACGTTCTCGAAGCCGGAGCCTTACGGAATCATGCTGCGGCGGGAGGACGCGCCGTTCAAGGCGCTCGTCGACCGCGCCACTGCAGAGCTGTACGCAAGCCCGGAGATCGAGGTGCTCTACAAGAGGTGGCTGGAATCGCCGACGCCGCCGAGCGGCCTCAACTACAACGTCCCGATGTCGCCGGCCTTGCACAATGCCTTCAAGAAGCCGAGCTCCAGCTTCGATCCTGATGTGTACGTGGTGAACTGAGCGAGAGCGCTGGGCGTTGCTGTGCCCTCTCCCCTTGCGGGAGAGGGCAGCTCCGCCGGTTGACACAAGCTCACTCGGGTGAGGGTTCCGTCTCTGCGGACGGAGACCCCTCATCCGGCGTTTCGCGCCACCTTCTCCCAGAAGGGAAGAGCACACGGTGCTTTCGGCCAGTGCAGCGTTCTACGCGTTCGAATATTTCTTCAGCTCGAACCGCGCGATCTGATTTCTGTGCACCTCGTCGGGTCCGTCGGCGAGGCGCAGCAAACGCGCGGTCGCATAGGCCTGCGTCAATCCGAAATCGTTCGACGTGCCGCCGCCGCCGTGCGCCTGGATCGCCCAGTCGATGATCTGGCAGGCCATGTTGGGCACGGCGACCTTGATCATCGCGATCTCGGCTTTTGCCACCTTGTTGCCGACAATGTCCATCGCGTAGGCGGCGTTGAGCGTCAGCAGCCGGGCCTGCTCGATCATGATACGTGCCTCGGCGATGCGCTCCTGCGTCACCGTCTGCTCCGAGACAGGCTTGCCGAAGGCGACGCGGCTGCGCACCCGGCTGCACATCTTTTCCAGCGTGCGTTCGGAGAGCCCGATCAGTCGCATGCAATGGTGGATGCGGCCGGGGCCGAGGCGTCCCTGCGCGATCTCGAAGCCGCGGCCTTCGCCCAGCAGCATGTTCTCCTTGGGCACGCGCACATCGGTGAAGACGACCTCGGAGGCGCGGTCGGGCACGCCGTAGAAGCCGAACACGGGCAGGGCACGCTTGACCTCGACGCCCGATGTGTCCATCGGCACCAGGACCATGGATTGCTGCTTGTGGCGGTCCGCATTGTCGGGATCGGTCTTGCCCATGAAGATGCAGATCTTGCAGCGCGGGTCGGTCGCGTTGGTCGTGTACCATTTGCGGCCGTTGATGACGTAATGGTCGCCGTCGCGGACGATCGAGCTTTCGATGTTGGTCGCATCGGATGAGGCGACGGCAGGCTCGGTCATGGCGAAGCAGGAGCGGATTTCGCCTGCGAGCAGCGGCTTCAGCCAGCGCTCCTTGTCCTTCTCCGTGCCATAGCGCTCCAGCACCTCCATGTTGCCGGCGTCGGGCGCCGAACAGTTGAACACTTCGGGCGCGAGATGCGAGCGGCCCATGACCTCGCAGAGCGGGGCATATTCGAGATTGGTCAGGCCCGCACCGTGGCTGGATTCCGGCAGGAACAGGTTCCAGAGGCCTTCGGCGCGCGCCAGCGGCTTCAACTCTTCGACGACCGGATAGACCTTCCAGGGCCCGAGCTCCTCCGCCTCGCGATAGAAGCGTTCCTCGTTCGGATAGATGAGCCGGTCCATGAAGCTTTCGAGCTTGCGCTTGAGCTCGACGACTTTGGACGACATCGGGTAGAGCATCTTTCGTCTCCTTGATCGATAGACAGGCCGGTGCGCGATCGGGCGGTCGGCTCAGGCGACGCGATACTCTCTGAACTTCTCGCGTAGCGCCGATTTGAGCACCTTGCCGGTGCCGGTCATCGGGAACTCGTCCAGAAATTCGACGGCGTCGGGCATCCACCAGCTCGCGATCTTCGGACGCATGTGGTCGAGCAGCGTCTTGCCGTCGACGGTCGCGCCCTTCTTGCGGACGACGAGGAGCAGGGGCCGCTCCTGCCACTTCTCATGGTTGATAGCGACCACCGCGGCCTGAAGCACATCGGGGTGAGACAAGGCGACGTCCTCGAGCTGGATCGATGAGATCCACTCGCCGCCGGACTTGATCACGTCCTTGGAGCGGTCGGTCAGCGTGACGTGGCCCTGTGGATCGATCACGGCCATGTCGCCGGTGATCAGCCAGCCGTCGCGGTCGAGGGCTTCGTCGAGCTTCATATAGCCGGAGGCAACCCACGGTCCCCGCGCGCGCAGATGGCCGACGCTCTTGCCGTCGCGCGGCAGCTCGCTGCCGCCGTCGTCGACGATGCGCAAACTCGTGCCGAAACAGGCGCGGCCGGACACCTGGCGCCGGTCGAATTTCTCCTTGTCGCCGAGATGCTCGGAGCCCGGCCGCAAGCCCGGCATCGAGCAGCCCAAGGCTTCGGTCATGCCCCAGGCCTGGACGTAGTCGATGTCATACTCGCGCTTGAGCTTCTCGACCATCGCCCGCGGCGGCGCCGAGCCCGACGACAGCGATGCGCGAAGTGTCGAGAATCTGTTGCCGGTGCGTCCGAGCCAGTCGAGCAGGATCAGCCAGAAGCTCGGCACGCCCGCCGACAGCGTCACCTTCTCGCCTTCGAGCAGTTCATAGAGCTTGTCAGGCTCGTAATTGCGGCCGGGCAGCACCAGCTTCGAGCCGGTATAGGGCGCGGTGAACGGCATGTTCCAGCCGTTGCCGTGGAACAGCGGCGCCATCGGCATCATCACCTCGCGCACGCCTTCGACATGACCCGGCAGAAAATCGAAACTGGAGCAGGTCATGGTCTGCAGGATCGCGGCGCGGTGCGAATAGATCACGCCCTTGGGATTGCCCGTGGTGCCGGAGGTGTAGCAGATCGTGGAGGCGGACTTCTCGTCGAACTCCGGCCAGGCGAAGCCGGCATCGTTCTCCCTGTCCAGAAGCTCCTCGTAGCAATGGACGTTGGCAAGCTTCGTCTCCGGCATCCGCTCGCGCGAGGACATCACGATATAGGCTTCGATCGATTTGAGCTGCGGCGCGATCGCCTCCACGATCGGCAGCGTGGCGCGGTCGATGAACAGCAGCCGGTCCTCGGCGTGGTTGACGATGTAGACGAGCTGCTCGGGAAACAGCCGCGGGTTGATGGTGTGCAGCACATAGCCCATGCCCGGCGCGGCGTAGAACATCTCGAAATGGCGGTGGGTATTCCAGGCCAGCGTGCCGACGCGATCGCCGGCCTTCATGCCGAGCCGCTTCAAGGCCAGCGCCATGCGCTTGATGCGCGGATGGGCGTCCGCATAAGTGTAGCGATGGATGTCGCCCTCGATCTCGCGCGCAACGATCTCCGCTTCGCCGTGATAGTCCGCGGCGTACTGGATCAGGCCGCTGATCAGGAGCGGCATGTCCATCATCAATCCCTGCATCGTTTCCTCCGGACCGCCATGTCGTTGCATGGCGTACGCTTGTGATGTGCGCTTGAGGTTAGCGGAACGCCACGCGACGTTCACGCAAAAAGCGATGGACGTGATTGCATGCGTCACTTTTTCAGGGCTAAGTGATGCGAGCTGCCGGCGAAGCAGTGTCCGCCGGGGAGGAAACGGATGTCAGCGCAAAGACACAAGACCGGTGCAGCCGGCGACTCTACAATCGACATTGTCGCACTCCGTGCGCGCTATCGCGACGAGCGCGATCGTCGCCTGCGCACCGAGGGCAAGGCGCAATATGTCGAGGTGACCGGCGAGTTCGGGCGCTATCTCGACGATCCCTGGGCCAATCCCGGATTTGCGCGCGAGGCTGTCAGCGAAGAGACCGAGGTGCTCATCGTCGGCGGCGGCTTCGGCGGCCTTCTGTGTGGCGCGCGTCTGCGCGAAGCCGGCGTCGACGATTTCCGGATCGTGGAAAAGGCCGCCGATTTCGGCGGCACCTGGTACTGGAATCGTTACCCTGGTGCGGCCTGCGATACCGAGAGCTACATCTACCTGCCGCTGCTGGAAGAGACCGGCTACATGCCGGTACGCAAATATGCGCGAGCACCCGAGATCTACGAGCACTCGCGCCGCATCGGTCGTCACTTCAGTCTCTACGATCGCGCGCTGTTTCAGACCGTCATCTCGCGGATGACATGGCAAGAGAATGAGGCACGCTGGCTGGTCGAGACCGATCGCGGTGACTGCATCCGCGCGCGCTTCGTCATCCTTGCTGGCGGCCCGCTCAGCCGGCCGAAGCTGCCGGGCATTCCCGGCATCGATACTTTCAAGGGCCACAGCTTCCACACCAGCCGCTGGGATTACGCTTACACCGGTGGCACGGCCGAAGGTGGTCTCACCGGTCTTGCCGACAAGCGCGTCGGCATCATCGGCACCGGCGCCACCGCCGTGCAATGCGTGCCGCATCTCGGCCGCTCCGCAAAAGAGCTCTACGTCTTCCAGCGTACGCCCTCGGCGATCGGCGTGCGCGACGACCGCCCGACGGATCAGGGCTGGGCGCAGGGCCTCAAGCCCGGCTGGCAGCGCGAGCGCATGGACAATTTCACCGCGGTGATCTCCGGCGAGCCGTTCGAACAGGATCTGGTGCAGGACGGCTGGACCGGCCTGCTCGGCGAGATCCTGCTGGCGCCGCGCCGCCGGCCGCAGCCGGTGACCTCGATCGAGGAGGCGCTCAAGGTCATTGAGCAAGCCGACTATCGCAAGATGGAAGAGATCCGTGCGCGCGTCGATGCGATCGTTAAGGACGAGGCGACTGCTTCGGCGCTAAAACCCTGGTACAAGGCGTTCTGCAAGCGGCCGTGTTTCCACGACGAATATCTCGACACCTTCAATCGCCCCAACGTGCATCTGGTCGATACCAGGGGGCAGGGCGTCGCGTGCGTCACCGAGAATGCCGTCGTGGTCGACGGCAAGGCTTATGAACTTGACTGCCTGATCTATGCCAGCGGCTTCGAGGTCGGCACCGATTACGCGCGCCGCATGGGCTTTGAGGTCTACGGCCGTGACGGCATCAGCCTGTCCGCTCGCTGGCGCGACGGCGTCAAGACGCTGCACGGCTTCTACAGCCGCGGCTTCCCGAATTGCTTCCAGATCGTCACGGTGCAGGCCGGCCAGAGCGCAAACTTCCCGCACATCATCGACGAGCAGTCGCAGCACATCGCCTATGTGATCGGCGAGGCGCGGAAGCGCATTGCCCGGACGCTGGAGCCGACGCTCGACGCCGAGAGCGCCTGGGTCGAGGAGGTCGTCAAAGCCGCGCTCGGCCGCCAGACTTATCTGGCCGAATGCACGCCCGGCTACTACAACAATGAAGGCGTGTTCGATCCGATCGCCGCGAGAAACAGCCAGTATTGGCGCGGGCCGGTGGCATTCCTGCGGCTGCTCGACAAGTGGCGTAAGGAGGGCAATTTGGCAGGGTTGGAATTGAGCCAGGGAATTGCTGGAGAGGCGGACGGCTCCGCGGTTCCGGCTCGAACGGCATGATCCCGGCACCGTCTGGCGCGACGCGGCTCTACGTCATCGTCGGCGATCCCATTGCGCAGGTGCGCTCGCCGGCAGGCGTGAGCAGCGCCTTCGCCGCCTGCGGTCACGACGGCATTCTCGTGCCGGTCCAGGTCTCGGTTTCCGACCTGCCGGACTTCCTGTCGCTCGCGACGCGTCTGAAGAATCTCGACGGCATCGTCGTGACCATCCCGCACAAGTTCGCTTGCTACCAGGCCTGCGCGAGCGCGACCGAGCGCGCGCATTTCCTGCGTACCGTAAACCTGATGCGCCGGCGCGCCGACGGTTCGTGGCATGGCGACATGGTGGACGGTCTGGGCTTCGTCGGTGCGGCGCGGGCGCAGGGGATCGATCCGAAGGGGATGCGGGCACTCCTCGTCGGCGCCGGCGGCGCGGGATCGGCGATGGCGCTGGCGCTGGTCGAGGCCGGCGTGAGCGATCTCGCCATTCATGACAGCGCGACTGTGCGCCGCGACGCGTTGATCGGCCGGCTCAACGGACTCGGCAAGACCCCTGTGCGGGTCGGCACCGTGGATCCCACGGGCTTCGACTTCGTCGCCAATGCGACACCGGCGGGGATGACGGACGGCGACCCGCTGCCGGTCGATGTCATGCGGCTTGCGCCGTCGGCCTATTGCGGCTGCGTGATCACCAAGCCTGAAGTCTCGCCCTTCATCGCAGCGGCCCGAAAGCTCGGCTGCGTGACGGGAACCGGCACGGACATGTACGAGCAGCACCAGAGCATCATGGTCGATTTCCTGCTCGGTCGCGACGGCGGAGGGTAGGCGATCGCCCGGTGTCAAGGGGCCTTGCCGGCACCGGTTGCCCCCTATGGGGCTTGAGCGATCAGAGCCGACGTAGGATCATGGGCCCGCGCGAGCCGGTCGCGCACCCCGGGGGAGAGGAACGAGGAATGATCAAGGGCAGGACCGTTGCAACGGCGGTGATCGGTGCTACCGCGCTGCTTCTCTCTTTGGCAAATGCGGCCGAGGCCGCGCAATGCGGCAGTTCGTCGGCCGGCTTCGAGGCCTGGAAGCGCGAGTTCGGTGCGGAGGCACAGGGCAAGGGCATTGGCCAGACCGCGGTCTCGGCGTTGATGCAGACCAGTTACGCCAGTGCCACCATCGCGGCCGACCGCGGCCAGCGCAGCTTCTCGCTGTCGCTCGACCAATTCCTCGCCAAGCGCGGCGCCACCACCATCGTTGCCAAGGGTCGCCAGCTCAAGCAGTCGCAGGCCGCCTTGTTCGCCTCGATCCAGCAGCGCTATGGCGTCCCGCCGGGGCCGCTGATCGCGATCTGGGGCATGGAGACCGGCTTCGGCAGCCAGCGCGGCAACCAGAACATGCTCTCCTCGATCGCGACACTCGCCTACGACTGCCGCCGTCCCGAATTCTTCACCGACCAGCTCTATGCGGCGCTGAAGCTGATCGATCGCGGCACGCTGTCGGGCGCAACCCGCGGCTCGATGCACGGCGAAGTCGGCCAGACCCAGTTCATGCCCAAGAACATCCTGGCCTATGGCACCGGCAATCTCGAAGTTGCGGCCAATGCGTTGAACTCGACGGCGAATTTCCTCAAGGCGCACGGCTGGCGCGCAGGAGCCGGTTACCAGCCGGGCGAGGCGAATTTCGCCGCCATCGAGGCCTGGAATGCGGCTGGCGTCTATCAGAAGGCGATCGCCCTGATGGGACGGCAGATCGACGAGGGAGGAGGAGCGGCCGCCTCGCGTTGACCAGAGCCCCGTTTCGAACGGGGCTCTGGATTCCTGTTTTGGCGCGTTTCTTTATGCGAACCGGCATCCACTTCGCTTGAAAACGCTCTTGCTCAGCAAGGCGTGATGCGCCGGCAAGAGAAAGTTGTTGCCATCGGGAACCGACGGCACGAGGTTTGCTTTGATCAAGTTCGGGGCTGGGCATGAGGAGACTCAACATGGCGACCCAGATCGTGATGGACCAGACGGGCGACACGCGCCACGAGTTTGATCCTGGCAATGCCGAAGCGCTGACGCGGGCCGAACGGCGCTTTCGGGAGCTGACCGGAGCCGGCTTCACCGCCGCGCTGCGAACCGGACCCGGCGAAGTCACCCGGATCCGATCGTTCGACCCGACCGCGCATGAAACGCTGTTCTATCCCCGCCTGGTCGGCGGTTGATCTGAGCTGCCCATGATCGCGGCAGTTTGGCTTCGCGCGCCGGCGCGTGCGCGTCTGCATGCGCTGCGCGAACTCTATCGGCGCTTCTTCGGCGAGAACACGCCGGATGCGCGCGGCCGCCGGCTTCTGGCCGAATGGCTGTCACCGGCGCAGCGCGCGCAGTTCGAGCAGCACCGGTATTTCGATGTCGTCGGCTGCGAGACCGGCAAGATCTATCGCATCCATTATGGCACGGCCGCCAACGTCCATGAGATCGACGAGGGCGGAATTGCAACGATGGGGTGGTGCTTCGTCCCGTCAGGCTTCCTCGTCCCTGGGGACGTGATGCTCGCACAGAAGATCGCGCTCGAGACGGACGAGAGGGGCGCGCTGGCGCTCGCCAACAGGTTTCCGCCGGCAACGCATTCCGAGCACTTTTACCGGCGGCCGTTCTAAAGCATGATCCGGAAAAGTGCGAAGCGGTTTTCCGAAAAGATCATGCTCAAACAACAACCTAAAGCGCGATGATGATTCATCCTCATCTCATCGCGCTTTAGGGCGAGGCGATCAGTAATGCGTGGTGCGATAGGCATCCAGCGCGTGCGCCGCAAAAACGCCGACGCTGCAAAGGGCAAGCAGGGCCGAGATCAGCTCGATCATAGCTCGTCCTCCTGCGGCGAGAGGGCGACGAGGTGCTGGCAGCACGAATAATCCCAGATCAGGTCGAGGAAGAATTGCATGGTGGCCGTCCCTGTATGATTTTGACAGTTAGATAACCGGACATCTGTTTCAGGCGTGTTTCGTCGCATCGGGAAACAGGTTTCGTGGAGCCCCCGGACTGGTTTGTGCGCTGCGGAGCCGCTACATCCCGCTCTTCCTCAATCCTGTTAGCCGCGAAGGCGGCGCATCACATTGCGAGGCGAAATCATGGCGCAGGTCGAGTGGTTCGACGATCTCACCATCGGAATGCAGTTCAAATCCCCCGAAGTTCACGTCACCGAGGCCGACATCAAGCGTTTCGCGGCCGAGTTCGATCCGCAGCCGATGCATCTCGACCACGAAGCCGCCAAGCAGACCCTGTTCAGGGGTCTCGCCGCCTCGGGATGGCACACCGCCGCGATTGCCATGAACCTCGCGATCCAGACCCGCCCCTTCGGTCCGCATCCGCTGATCGGCGCCGGCGTCGACGGACTGCGCTGGACCATCCCGGTGCGGCCCGATGACCGCCTGCATCTGGTCGGCGAGGTCATGAGCCTGACGCCGTCGAAGTCGAAGCCGCAGGGTATCGCGCTGGTGAAATGGACGATGTTCAACCAGAACGGCGAGGAGGTTTACACCTTCACCCCGATTGCGATCGTGCCGCGGCGCGAGTAGGGGGCGGCGCTCGACGCCGGCGGCTGAAACCCTTGCGAGCCGCCGGCAGAGATGGTCATCTCGGCCCGGGGAAGACGCTGGAGGCTGACATGAAACGATCCCTTCTCGCCGCCGGGTTGCTTGCCGGCGTCTTGGGCGCAGTCGCTTTGACCGCAAGGCCGGCGCTCGCGCAACAGTCCAAGGTCGGCGACTGGACCATCGAGAAGCGCACGCAGGACGCGCATTGCAACGCGAGCCGCGGCTACAAGGACAAGGAAGACGAGAACCGCGACTACGTCATCGTCATCACCTATTCCGAGAAGGCTATCGTCCTCGTGATGATCTATGACGGCTGGGAGTGGGACAAGGTCGGCGAGATCCTGCGGGCCGATGTCGGCACCGATGACGCCGATATCATGAAGAAGGCGAAGTGGGAGGTCATGGACAAAACCACCGTGCGCGGCATCTTCGAGTACGATCAGTCCATGATGGACCGGCTGTCCAAGGCCAAGCGTCTTTCGCTCGATTTCGAGGACGATGACGACGACAGCATCGAGATGCAGGTCCCGCGCGCCGGAGAAGCGCTGGCGGCGCTGAAATTCTGCGAGGAGAATCGGAAGTGAATTGCCGGCGCCGGCCGACGAAGCCGGCGGGATCGGCGGCGACAAGATTCTGCGGCGCGCTCCACCGCGTGACTCATCGCACACAGTCCGCGCGCTGTTCGCATTTATCCTAAAGCATGATCCGGAAAAGTGCGAAGCGGTTTTCCGAAAAGATCATGCTCAAACAACAACCTAAAGCGCGATGATAATTCATCCTGATCTCATCGCGCTTTAGTCTTTGGCGAAAATGTCCAAGCCGCATCCTGCGGTTGACGTTACGCAAGGACGATGTTCGATATTCCAGCATTTCGTTGCAACGTTTTCTCCTCGTCGAAGGCGACGATCGACCGGCCCGTCTCCCACGCCAGTTCCTGGATCGCGCTCTCTCTCTCGCGCGCGCGGGCAACACGCGGATTGCGTCGTCCGGCCGATGACGATCCTCCAGGCAGATCGGTTCTCGTCCCTCCTCGGCGAGATCTACGACGCGGCGATCGACCCCGCGCTGCGCAGCGGGGCGTTGGAACAGGTTTCGCATTTCGTCGGCGGCTGTGCCGCGACCATCCTGTCCAGGGACTCAGCCAGGCTCTCGATCGAGATCCAACAGCATTTTGGCACCGAATCCCGCTTCCGTCAGCTCTATCGCGACCGATAAGTCGAGCTCGATCCTCTGCTCGATCGTCATCTCACGCTCGCGGCCGAGCAGACCATCGGCGTGACCGACGTCATGCCGCATGCGGATTTTCTGGCAACGAGCTTCTATCGCGAGTGGGTGGAACCGCAAGGGGCGATAGACCTCGCAACCGTCGCGCTTGAGAAGTCGGACGCGCGCACCACGATCCTGCAGGTGCTGCGCCACCGGTCGCGCGGAACGGTCGATGAGCCGATGCGTGAGCGCATGCGGCTGCTCGCTCCGCACCTCCGGCGCTCCAGCATCATGGGCCGGCAGATCAGGGCGCGCTCGCATACCGTGGACGACCTTGCCGATGTCCTTGATGGGTTGAGCACGGCGATCTGCCTGCTCGACGCAGACGGTCGGGTCAACGAGACGGTCTTTCGCAAGACCGTGCTCGTTCTGTTGTTGCTGTCAGGGATTTCCCTGATCTAGTGACCAGGATTGGTGATTGAGCCCTGGACCGGGGCCGCGCTGGTGTCGTTGCCGTGATGCACCAGCGGCTTCATGCCGGTGACGGTCCGCAGCAGCACATAGAACACCGGCGTCAGGAACAGGCCGAACACGGTGACGCCGATCATGCCGGAGAACACGGCGACGCCCATCGCGCGCCGCATCTCCGAGCCCGCGCCGGTCGAGAGCACCAGCGGCAAGACGCCCATGATGAACGCCATCGACGTCATCAGGATCGGGCGCAGCCGCAGCCGGCTCGCCTCGATCGCGGCCCGGATCGGCGTGCGGCCCACGAATTCGAGCTCGCGCGCGAATTCGACGATCAGGATCGCGTTCTTGGCCGAGAGTCCCACCAGCACGATCAAGCCGATCTGGGTGAAGACGTTGTTGTCGCCCTTGGAGATCCAGACGCCGAACATTGCCGCCAGCAGACCCATCGGCACGATCATGATGATCGAGAGCGGCAAGGTCAGGCTCTCATAGAGCGCGGCCAGCACCAGGAACACCAGCAGGATCGCCAGCGGGAACACCCAGAGGCCGGAATTGCCGGCGATGAACTCTTGATAGGTCAGGTCGGTCCATTCGAAGGCAAAGCCGGGCGGCAATGTCTCCGCCGCGATCCGCGTCGCGACTTCCTGTGCCTGGCCCGATGAAAAGCCGGGCGCAGCCGCCGCGTTGATGTCGGACGACAGGAAGCCGTTGTAACGGATCGCACGTTCGGGACCCGCGCTCTGGCGGATCGTGAGCAACGCCGACAGCGGCACCATGTCGCCGGAGGACGAGCGCACCTTCAACTGCCTGATGTCGTCGGCACGCGCGCGGAACGGCGCATCGGCCTGCACGTAGACGGAGTAGGTGCGTCCAAACTTGTTGAAGTCGTTGACGTAGTAGGAGCCGAGGTAGATCTGCAGCGTGTTGAACACCTCCGTCACGGGCACGCCGAGCTGGAGCGCCTTGGTGCGGTCGATGTCGGCAAAGAGCTGGGGCACGTTGACCTGGAAGCTCGAGAATACGCCGGCGATCTCCGGCGCCTTCTGCATCGCCGCCATGAAGGCTTTGGTCGCCTCGTTCAGCGCCTCATAGCCGAGGCCGGCACGATCCTCGATCTGCAGCTTGAAGCCGCCGATGGTGCCGAGACCGTTGACCGGCGGCGGCGGGAACATGGCGATAAAGGCTTCCTGGATGCCGGCGTATTTCTTGTTCAACTCGGCCGCGAGCGCGGGGCCGCTGAGCGAAGGATCCTTGCGCTCATCGAACGGCTTGAGCGTTGAGAACACGATGCCGGCATTGGAGGAGTTGGTGAAGCCGGCGATCGACAGGCCCGGAAACGCGACCGAGCTCTCGACACCGGGCTGGGTCAGCGCGATGTGCTCATCTTGCGGATCACCTCTTCGGTGCGATCGAGCGCTGCACCATCGGGCAGCCGCGAGAAGCCGACCAGGTACTGCTTGTCCTGGCCCGGCACGAAGCCGCTCGGCACCTGCTGAAACAGGAAGGCGGTCACACCAACCAGCACCACGTAGAGGCCCATCACCGCGGCCTTGCCTGAGATCACCTTGGTGACGGTGCCGCTATAATTCTCCGAAGAGCGCGTGAACGCCTTGTTGAAGCCACGGAAGAACCAGCCAAGGCTCTTTTCCATGATGATCGTCAGCCTGTCCTTCGGCTCATTGTGGCCCTTGAGCAGAAGGGCCGACAGCGCCGGCGACAGCGTCAGCGAGTTGACGGCGGAGATCACGGTCGAGATCGCGATCGTCAGCGCGAACTGCTTGTAGAACTGCCCGGTGAGGCCGGAGATGAAGGCGAGCGGCACGAACACTGCGATCAGCACCATGGCGATCGCGATGATCGGGCCGGAGACTTCGCGCATTGCCTGGTAGGTCGCATCGCGCGGCGACAGCCCGCCCTCGATGTTGCGTTCGACATTCTCGACCACGACGATAGCGTCGTCGACGACGATGCCGATCGCGAGCACCAGGCCAAACAGGCTGAGTGCGTTGATGGAGAAGCCGAACAGGTGCATCACGGCGAAGGTGCCGACGATCGACACGGGCACGGCCAGCAGCGGAATGATCGATGCGCGCCAGGTCTGGAGGAACAGGATCACCACCAGCACCACCAGCGCGATCGCCTCCAGCAGCGTGTGGATGACGGCTTCGATCGACGAGCGCACGAACTGGGTGGGGTCGTAGACGATCTGATAGGACACGCCTTCCGGCATGTTCTTCTTGATCTCGGCCATGGTGGCGCGGACGTGATCGGAAATCTCGAGCGCGTTGGAGCCAGGCGCCTGGAAGATCGGGATCGCGACTGCCTGCTTGTTGTCGAGCAGCGATCGCAGGCCGTATTCGGACGCGCCAAGCTCGATGCGCGCGACGTCGCGTAAGCGCACGACTTCGCCGCGCGTGCCGGTCTTGACCACGATGTCGCCGAACTGCTCCTCGTTCGCGAGCCGCCCTTCCGCATTGACGGACATTTGCAGGTCGATACCCCTGACGTTGGGGGAGGAGCCGACGACGCCGGCGGCGGCCTCGACGTTCTGCGCCTGGATCGCCTTGACGATATCACTCGCGGTCAGGCCATGCTCCGCCGCCTTCTGCGGATCGACCCAGACCCGCATCGAATAGTCGCCGGCACCATAGAGCTGGACGTCGCCGACGCCGTCGATCCGCGCCAGCCGGTCCTTGACGTTGAGCACGGCGTAATTGCGCAAATACGTCATGTCGTAGCGGTTGTTCGGCGACAACAGATGCACGACCATGGTGAGGTCGGGCGACGACTTCTTGGTGATGATGCCGAGCTGGCGCACCACGGCGGGGAGGCGCGGCTCGGCCTGCTGCACGCGATTCTGCACCAGCTGCGTCGCCTTGTCGGGGTCGGTGCCGAGCCGGAACGTCACCGTCAGCGTCATCGCGCCGTCGGTGGTGGCCTGGCTCGACATGTACAGCATGCCTTCGACGCCGTTGATCTGCTCCTCGATTGGGGTCGCCACCGTTTCCGCGATCACCTTCGGATTGGCGCCGGGATAGGTTGCACGCACCAGGACCGAGGGCGGCACGACGTCCGGATATTCCGAGATCGGCATCGCGAACAGCGAGATCAGGCCGGCGAGGAAGATCAGGACCGAGAGCACCCCGGCAAAAATCGGACGATCAATGAAGAACTTTGAGAGATTCATGGCTTTGCCCCTGCGCGAGAGACGACTCTCCCGTCATTCTGGGCGTGGGCAAAGCCCGCGAACCCGGAATCCAGAAGTGATGTCTTGGTAGTTCAACGATTCCGCCATGCCGGTTCGCGCTGCCCGCGCCCCCCGGCATGGCGGAGAACGCTAACGCTGCACGACGTCCTGGTTGCTGTGGTTGGATACCTGCTGTGGCCCGCGCGCGCCCATCGCCGCGATCTCCGTCTTGAGCAGGGCACCCGGGCGCACGCGCTGGAGGCCGTTGACGATGATGCGGTCGCCCGTCTTCAGCCCCGCTGTCACGATACGCAACCCGTCGACGGAGCCGCCGAGCGTGATCGGTCGATAAACCGCGCGGCTGTCGTCCCCGACCCCCATCACGAACTTCTTGTCCTGGTCGGTGCCGATCGCGCGCTCGTCGATCATGACCAGCGACTGTTGCTTGGGCTGGCCCATGCGCACGCGGGCGAACTGGCCTGGGATGAGACGCCCGTCCTCGTTGTCGAACACCGCGCGGACACGGATGGTGCCGCTCTGGCCGTTGACCTGGTTGTCGATGAGCTGGATGTGTCCCTTCGCCGAGAGGCCGCCGGAGGTCGCCATCGCGACCGGGATCTGGTCGAGATTGCCGCGCTTGCCGGAGACCTCGGATATCGAGTTCAACGCCCGTACCACCAGCTCCTCATCCGCATCGAACGATGCATAGATCGGATTGACCGAGACCAGCGAGGTCAGCACGGGGGAGGCGGTGCCGGCGGCGACGAGATTGCCGACGGTGATCTCGATCTTGCCGACCCGGCCGTCGACCGGCGCACGCACCTCGGTGTAATCGAGATTGAGCTTTGCGGTCTGGAGCGTCGCCTCGGCCGCCTTCACGTTGGCGATGGCTTCGCGGTTGGCGTTGTCGCGCTGGTCGTAGTCGCGCCGCGTGACCACGGCGTTGCCGACGAGCTGCGCGCCGCGCTCGAGCTCACTCTGGGTGAACACGACGCGCGCTTTCGCCGCCTCGAGCTGGGCGGCGGCCTTGTCGACCTCGGCAGCGTAGGGCGCCGGATCGATCTTGAACAGGACATCGCCGGCTTTCACCAACGCGCCTTCGGTGAAGTTGGTCGACAGGATCGCGCCGGCCACGCGCGGGCGAAGCTCTACGCGCTGGATGGCTTCCAGCCGGCCGGAGAAATCGTCCCACAGCGCGGTCTGCTTTGGTTCGATCAGCGCGACCGTGACCGGAACGGCCTGCTCGGTCGCGGCCGCCGTGGCGGTCGCTTGCGCGGCACGAAAGTAATGGCCGGTCGCGATCGAGCCAGCCACGGCGAGGGCGCCCACGATGGCGGCGCCGCCGAGGAGGCGGCGGAAACGGACGGTATGGGCGGTATTTTGGGAGGGGTGCATTTGCGCGCTCCAGATATGTAGTGTTCACTACAGATGTGGAGCTGGATGCCGCAGTGCAAGATACTTATGTACCATTCACTAAGAAAATTGTAGCGGCATACCGCAAGAATTGGAAGACGGCGGGAAAATAAAGCTAGAACAAATAGATAGGATTTGGCGTTAGCCTCCGGCAGACCGCGAATTCTGAGGAGACAGGCACATGGGCATGGGACGCCCCCGCGAATTCAACGCCGAGACGGCGTTGGACCAGGCGATGGAAGTGTTTTGGCGCCATGGCTATGAGGGCGCCACCATCGCCCAGCTCACCGAGGCCATGGGCATCAATCCCCCGAGCCTTTACGCCTGTTTCGGCAACAAGGAAGGCCTGCTGAAGGCCGCGCTCGACCGCTACACCAAACTACGTGGCGTCTGGATGGACGAGGTGGTGGCAGCGCCGACCGCCCGCGAGGTCGCGGAGCGGATGCTGAGGGGCATCGCCGACAAGCAGACCGATCCCGCCAACCCGCCTGGCTGCCTGCTCGTGCAAGGCGGCATCGCCTGCGGCACCGGCTCCGAAAGCGTCCCCTTCGAGCTCGCCGCCCGCCGCGCTGAGAACGAGGACCAGCTCCGCGACCGCTTCATCCGCGCCAAGGCCGAAGGCGATCTGAAGCCGACGTCAGATCCCGCTGCGCTCGCGCGCTACGTCTCGGCCGTCTCTGTCGGCATGGGCGTGATGGCATCCTCGGGCTCCGACCGCGAGGCGCTGCGGCAAGTGGCGAGTGTGGCCGTGCAGGCGGTCGAGGCGCAGTCGACTGAAAGGAAGTGACCGCGCGTTAGCGTCTTCGCCTCTCATCTCGCGGGTTAGGTGGTAGGCAGCGACGGCGGCGGGACAAAGCCGCCGAACTCGCGTTCGAGCAGCTCGGCCAGCGCAATCGTTGTGCGGTCCTCTAGATAAGGCCCGATGATCTGGACGCCGATCGGCAGGCCCGAAGGCGTGCGCTCGATCGGGACGGCGGTCGCAGGCAGTCCGCAGGTCGAGGCGGGGTCGGCCCAGATGAAGCACGCATCGGCGTAGGGATGGAGCTTTCCGTCGATGTCGAGTTGTCGCGCGTCGAACGGTTCGGAATGGTCATGTGGAAAGGCCGGCACGGCGGCGGCCGGGTAGATCACCGCGTCGACATCGCGGAACAGCTCCTGCCATCGTTGTTGCAGTTGCAGGCGCGCCGCATCGGTCGCCAGCCATTCACGATGGAGCATGGCCCAGCCGCGCGCGCGCTCGGCCTGCAGGCCGCGGTCGTCGGGCGCGAGTGCCGCGGCAAGGCCTTGCGCCTCTGCGAGGGCGCCCGGTGTCAGGCGTGGACTTCGCGCTGCGTTCAACAGCTTCATGTAGAGCCGAGCGGATTCGGCGAGATCGGGCAGCGACGTGCTTGAGCACGCGACCCGCGCGCCTGATCGTTCGAGCCGCTCGGCCAATCGTCCAATGGCTGAGCGCACCGCGTCACCCGTCGGCATCAGCGGATGGGTATCGATCACGAGGATCCTGAAACCCTTGAGCTGGTCATGGCGCGGGGCGGGCAGCGCCAGGCGATAGCCGATGCCGTCGCGCATCTCGTCGGGGCCCGCAATCACGTCGAGCGCCAACGCAAGGTCCGAGGCGGTGCGCGTCATCGGCCCAACGACAGCCAGATCACCCTGGCCCGGGACGGGCGGTGCCGGCGGCAGACTGTATCCGCGTAGCGGGACCAGGCCGAGGCTTGGCTTGTGTCCGAACACCCCGCAGAAATGTGCGGGCACCCGGATCGAGCCGCCGATATCAGAGCCGATCGAGAGCGGGCCGAACCCCGCCGCCAGCGCCGCCCCCGAGCCGCCTGAAGAGCCACCGGGCGACCGGCCGAGGTCCCACGGGTTGTTCGTCATCCCGTAGATATCGTTATAGCTCTGGAAGTCCCTGAGGCCGATCGGGATATTGGTCTTGCCGATGGTGACGGCGCCCGCCGCCTTTAACCGCGAGACGACAAGGGCGTCCTCCACGGGTTGGAAATCCCTGAAATGCGGAAAGCCCCATGTCGTCGACAGGCCGGCGACATTGAACGGTTCTTTCAAGGTCACGGGGATGCCGAGCAATGGCTGCCGCTCGCCGCGGCCAAGAGCGGCATCGGCGGCGCGCGCGGCGTCTCTTGCGCGATCGAAATCGCGAACGATGACGGCATTGATCCGGCCGTCCAGCGCTTCGATGCGCGCAATCGTGTGCGCGAGCAACTCTGACGCGGAAATCTTTCGCGCGTGCAGGGCGCTCAGCAGCGTGCTGATCGAACCGTAGTCGCAGTCAGTGGCATCTGCGGGCAATCCTGGTTGCATCACGATCTCCATTGTCTCGCATCGCCGTGTCGATGTCGTTCGGCTGCAATTCGATCCTTGTATCGAACATGCGACGGGAAATGGTGCGGTCGGCCATGCCTCCCGAACCGTTAACGGCGAAACCGCCTTCGCTGGCAGGATTCGCACCATTGGAGTGCGAAATTCTTCAACGATTTGTACTGTGCATGGGGTTGTTTTCGCGTTTTTTAATCGAGCGTCCCGCGGGGAACGGCGCTCTATGCGGGATCGATGGGTCTGTACGCGCCGCTGCTCGCGTGGCATTGGGGACGGTGAAGCCTGGACACTGACGACCATGTTCGCCCTGACATTCCTTGGGACCTCGGCCAGCGTTCCGTCAGCGGAGCGCAACCATCCGGCTCTCCTCGTAGAGGTGGCGGGCAAGCGCATCCTCATCGATTGCGGCGAGGGTACGCAGCGCCAGTTGCTGCGCAGCGGCGCGGGCTTTCGACGGCTTGACCGCATCCTGCTGACGCACGGTCATCTCGATCACGTGCTCGGCATCCCCGGCCTGTTCTCAACGCTGGGGTTGCGCCAGAATTCCGACGTGATGACCGTCCATGCAGGGCAGGGTACGCTCGACATCGTCATCCGCATGCTTGCGGGCCTGTGGGGCGCAGGCAGGGCGCCGATCCCTGTCGAGTTCGCGCCGCTGACCGAAGGACAGGTCATCGACGCCGGCGACTTCAGCGTCGATTGTTTTCCAGTCCGCCACCGCGAGACCGACAGCTTTGGCTTCTGTTTCCAGAGTCCCGCACGTCGCCATCTGGAGCGGGAGCGACTCGCTGCCCTCGGTGTTCCCGATGGGCCGATGCGCGGAGAACTGGCCGCAGGACGCCCGGTCGTGATCGAGGACGGCCGAACCATCGATCCCGAAGACGTTCTGGGGCCGCCGGGCGGCGGCAGGAAGCTCGTGGTGATCGGCGACACCGAAACCACCGACGGGCTGTCGCAATACGTCGCCGACGCCGATCTGCTGGTGATCGAGGCGACGTTCCTCGATCGCGACGCGCCAACCGCGCGGGACTATGGCCACCTCACCGCGCTCGAGGCGGCTTCGTTTGCCGCCGCGAACAACGTCGGGCAACTCGTGCTGAATCACATGTCGGGGCGCTATCAGGACCAAGAGCTGCTGGCCGAAGCGACGAGGTTTTTTCCAAACACGCGGATCGCCGCCGATTTCGACCAGATCGCCATCTAGTCGGGTCGACGTGACTCATCTCGTCAATCCCGACTTGATCGCGAGATCCTGCACCTCTCTGGTCGCCTGCATCAGCCTTGGCAGTGCCTGATCGCGGAAGGTCGGCATGTCCATGCGCATCGCATCGACAGTGACGCTCAATCCCCCGATCACAAGACCCTGGGCGTCGAAGATCGGCGTTGCCAGCGTGCGCAGGCCATAGGCGTTCTCGCCGTCGGAGACGGCATGGCCTTTCTTCTTCACCTGATCGAGCCGGGCGAGCAGGGCATCGAGATCGGTCAGCGTTCGCTCCGACAGCTTTACGCGGGGTCGCAATTCCAGTCGCGCGATCTGCTCGTCCCGCGCCAGATGCGCCAACATGACATGGCCGAGGGCGGCGCTGTAGGCGGGAATGCGCGTGCCCGGCCGGCGATCCAGCTTGTGGCGGTCGAGGCCCGCGCCGATGCGCGCGAGATAGATCACGTCGCCGCCGTCGAGGACCCCGAGCGAGGCCGCATCGCCGACATCAGGTACGAGATCGCGCAGCAGCGGCTCGACGATCGGCCGCAAGGATCCGTGCGACAGCACGGTGTAGCCGAGGTCCAGGCAGGCAACCCCGAGGCGGAACCGGCGGCTTTGCGGAACCGCCTGGACGTAGCCGAGCTCGACCAGGGTCTGGATCAGCCGGAACGCCGTCCCGCGATCGAGATCGGCGCGTGCGGCAATCTCACTCAGGGTCAGCTCGAAGGCCTCGCTGGTGAAGCCCTTGAGCACTGCGAAGGCCTTGCCGACGGAGGCGACATAATTCTTGGGATTCTTCGGGGGCGTTTCCGAAGCGCGCTTTGTGGCCTTCTTTTCGATCTTGGCCATACTCTAATGTCTCGCCATGACATGTCGCCCTTGACGTGACGGCAAGCTGATTTTACGACAGGTCGAGTTAATAACAAATGTTCGCATTCCGAACAACATCGATTTGACGATCGGAGGAAGTTTGTCGACATCATCGCTGCACCCCCATGGCGTGTTCTCCGCCGCGCTGACGCCGCTCGACGCCGAGCTCGCCCCCGATCATGCGCGTTTCGTCGCGCATTGCCGCCATCTTCTGGACGAAGGCTGCGACGGCATCGCGTTGCTGGGCACGACAGGCGAGGCGAACTCCTTCTCGGCCGCCGAGCGCACCGCACTGCTCGAGGCAGTGGTCGCCGCCGGCATCGCGCCGCAGCGGCTTCTGCCCGGCACCGGCGTCGCCGCGCTCAGCGAGACTGTCGCCTTGACGCGGCACGCGCTCTCGGTCGGCGTCGATTCCGTCGTGATGCTGCCGCCGTTCTACTACAAGGGCGTTACCGATGACGGCATCTTCGCCTCCTACAGCGAAGTCGTGCAGCGCATCGGCGATGTCAGGCTCAAAATCGTGCTCTATCATATCCCGCAGATGTCGGCGCAGCCGATCTCGCATGCGCTGATCGAACGGCTGCGCGCGGCTTATCCGTCCACCTTCACCGGCATCAAGGATTCCTCCGGCGACTTCGCCAACATGACCGCGATGGTCGAGCGCTTCCCGGGCTTTTCGGTCCTGGTCGGGGCCGATCCGCTGCTGCTGCCGTTGCTGCGCAAGGGCGGCGCCGGCTGCATCACCGCGACTTCCAATCTCGTCGCGCGCGATCTTGCCTATGTCTACAAGCATTTTCGCGATAGCGACGACGACACGGCACTCAAGGCGGCGCAGGCGCGCATCGTAAATGCGCGCGAATTGGTCTCGCGTTTCCCGCAGATGGCCTCCCTGAAGGCGCTGGTCGCCGAGCGCACCGGCCATGCCGGATGGCAGCGCCTGCGGCCGCCGCTGGAATCCTTGCCGCCGGGCCAGGTGAAAGAGCTGCTCGCGAATGCGACGGCATTCGCCTAGCGTGGCGCGCGACGAGGCGATCCGATGTCCGACACTTTCCGTGATGCGTTGACCGGGCTTGCCGCCATCGTCGGCGACAAGCACGTCATCGCGTCCGGGCCCGACCAGGAGCCCTATGTGGTGGACTGGCGCGGGCGCTATCACGGTCGCGCCGCCGCTGTGGTGAAGCCCGGCTCGACCGCCGAGGTCGCTTCCGTCGTCAAGTTCTGCGCGGGAAGGCAGCTCGCGATCGTGCCGCAAGGCGGCAACACCGGCATGTGCGGAGCCGCGACCCCGGACGATCGTGCGGCCAATGTCGTGATCCGGCTCGACCGCATGCGGGCCGTGCGCGACGTCAGCCCGCTCGCCAACACCATTACCGTGGAGGCCGGCTGCATCCTCGCCGACGTGCAGAATGCGGCCCGGGACGTCGATCGCTATTTCCCCCTGAGCCTGGGTGCCGAGGGCTCCTGCCAGATCGGCGGCAACATCTCGACCAATGCCGGCGGCACGGCCGTACTGCGCTACGGGCCGACGCGCGATCTCGTGCTCGGGCTGGAGGTCGTGCTGCCCGACGGGAGAATTTTCAACGGCCTGCGTGGGCTCCGCAAGGACAACACAGGTTACGCGCTCAAGCAGCTCTTCATCGGCGCAGAGGGGACGCTCGGCATTGTCACCGCTGCCGTGTTGAAATTGTTCTCGCCGCCGCGCAGCTCGGCACTGGCGCTGCTCAAATTGCAGGGCGTCGAGCAGGCGCTCGAGATCATGCAACGCCTGCGCGGTGCGGTCGGCGACCGGCTCGGCAGCCTCGAGATCATGTCGCGATCACAGATTGAAGCGATCGCGGAGACCGTGCCTGATGTCACGATCCCGTTCGAGCTGACGACGCCGTGGTATCTGATCGTCGAGCTGACCGACACGCTCGCGGGCGTCGATCTTGATGAGCCGCTCGGGGCGGTGCTCGCGGATGCGATGGAGGCCGGGCTTGCCGAAGACGTCATCCTGGCGTCCAACCTCGCGCAGGCGAAGGCGATCTGGGCCGTCAGGCACAGTGTCTCCGAAGGCAACAAGCGCAGCGGTTATGTGGTGTCGCACGACAGCGTGGTGCCGCTGGACCGTCAGGCTGTCTTCGTCACCAATGTCGAGGCCCGGATCAACGCCGCCGTGCCGGATGCGCGCGTCGTGATGCACGGCCATATCGGCGACGGCAACATCCACGTGATCGCCCTGATCGACCGCGCGCATAGCCGGGACCCGGACGCGACGGCCGCGCTGGTAGCTGAGATCAACGAGATCGTCGACGACGAGACCGCGGCGCAGGGCGGGGCCATCAGCGCCGAACATGGCATCGGGATCACAAATCGCAGCCGGCTCGCCCGCGTCGCCGACCCGCTCGACATCGAGCTGATGCGGGGCATCAAGCAACTGCTTGATCCGCACGGTCTGATGAACCCCGGCAAGATTTTTGGCGCAGGAGCGGTATGACGATGACGAGCGTCCGCCTGCTTGCCGACGATCTCACCGGTGCGCTCGACACCGCCGCGGAGTTTGTCGGCTTGTGCGGACCGTTCAACGTCGCCTGGCCTGAAGCGTCTGCTCCGCTGGATTGCGGGAGCCTCGCGATCGATAGCGGCACCCGCGAGCGGTCGAAGGTTGAGTGCATCGAGATCGTCGGACGGCTGGCGCCGCTGCTCCGCGAGGCGACGATCGCCTACAAGAAGGTGGATAGCCTGCTGCGCGGCGCATGGGCCGCCGAGCTCGGCGCATGCCTGCGCAGTGGCCATTGGGCGTCGTGCGTGGTCGCACCTGCCTTCGACTATCAGGGGCGCCGCACCGTGGGTGGCCAGCAATTTGCGCGTACGGTGCAAGGCGACTGGCATCGGGTCGGCGATAATCTCCTGACCCAATTGCAAGTGGAAGGCATCGAGGCGCGGCAGGGCCGGGCTGATGCGCTCGCGCAAGGCGGTGTTCAGGTCTTCGATGCCGAGAACGATATGGAGCTCGACCGTGTCGTCGAGATGGGACGGCGCATGCCCGGGCCCGTGCTCTGGTGCGGAAGCGGCGGGCTGGCCGGCGCGCTCGCCTGTAGTCATCGCGCCGATGCACCGGGTCAGTTGAAGCTGCCGGTGCTGGGGCTGTTCGGCTCCGACCAGGTTGCCACCGTCTCCCAGCTGGCCGCCTGCGGTGAGGCAACCATCGCGCTTGCGGAAGGTGAGGGCGCGACGCGCGTCCAGCGCCAGCTGGCCGATGACGGCGTGGCGCTGGTCCAGTTTTCCCTCGCCGACGGCCTGACCCGCGCCGAGGCGGCACGGCGGATCGCGCGCGAGATGACGGCGCTGATCGCGGCACTTGAACGGCCGGGCACGCTGATCGTTGCCGGCGGAGAGACTTTGAAGGCAGCATGCGTTGCCCTCGGCGCGCATGCGTTGCAGGTGACGGGACGTATCGTGCCGGGCTTGCCGCGTTCGATGTTGCAGGGCGGCCGCTGGGCCGGCGTCGATGTCGTCTCGAAATCCGGCGCATTTGGCACCACCGAGCTCTGGCGCGATCTGCTCCGGACCAATCATTTGCTCAACATGGAGAGTCCGACATGACCTCTCGCCATCTTGCCATCACCATGGGCGATCCGGCCGGGATCGGGCCGGAGATCATCGTCAAGGCCTGCGTCGGGCTGAAGGACCGGATCGCGACGGGCGATCTGCGTCTGCTGATCATCGGCAGTGGCGCGGCGCTCGATGGCGCGAAAGCCACGCTCGGTGTCGGCATTGCGATCCCGGAGGTCATGCCCGACGATCGCGACTGGCCGAACCTCTGCTTCCTCCAGGCCGACGTCGAAGGTGAGCCAATCAAGCCCGGCGTGCTCACGGCCGATGGCGGCCGCTTTGCCTACAAGGCGATCGAGCAGGGCGTGCGCCTGACGCAGGCGGGACGGACCGCGGCCATCGTCACGGCTCCGCTCAACAAGGAAGCCCTCAACAAGGCCGGCTATCATTTTCCTGGTCATACCGAAATGCTGGCGCATCTCACCGGTGTGCGCGGCTCGGTGATGCTGCTCGCCCACGGCAACATGCGCGTCAGCCATGTCTCGACCCATGTGGCGCTGGAGGACGTGCCGAAGCGTCTGACGCCGGAGCGCCTGCGCATGGTCATCGACCTCACCAACGATGCGCTGCTCCAGCTTGGCATCGCCAAGCCGAAGATCGCGATCGCCGCGCTCAATCCTCACGCCGGCGAGGGTGGCCTGTTCGGCCGGCAGGACATCGACGTGTCCGCGCCGACGATTGCGAAAGCGGTCGCCGACGGCCTCGATGTCGTCGGTCCCGTGCCCGGCGACACCATCTTCGTCAAGCTGCGCGCCGGTCAGTACGATGCTGCGGTGGCGATGTATCACGACCAGGGACACATCCCCGTCAAACTGCTCGGCTTCCAGGTCGATCCCGCAACCGGCCGCTGGCAGGAGCTCTCCGGCGTCAACATCACGCTGGGCCTGCCGATCATCCGCACCTCGGTCGATCACGGCACCGCCTTCGACATCGCCGGCAAAGGCATCGCCAACGAGCACAGCCTGATCGAGGCCATCGACTATGCCGAACGGCTGGCCGCTGGCGCCTCCGCATCCAAGTGACGAGATCGAGCGCACGATGACCAACGCCTTCACACCCATCGAAATCCTTCGTCCGACCGTCCTCGAGTTCGGCTGCGGCACGATCACCGCAGCGGCGCGCTTCGCCGAGCGCATCGGCGCCAAACGACCGCTCGTAATTTCCGATCCGTTCAACGCCCGCCGCGTCGACATGCTCGCGCTGCCGGGTGCAGTGAAGGTGTTCGGCGAGGTAAAGCCCGAGCCGGACCTGCCCAATCTCGACAAGGCCGTGGCGATGGCGCGCGACGTCAAGCCCGATCTCGTGATCGGCTTCGGCGGCGGCAGCGCGATGGATCTCGCCAAGCTGGTGGCAGTGCTCTGTACCTCCGAGGTAGCCTTTGCCGACATCGTCGGTCCCGAGAAGGTGGCCGGCCGCAGCGTGGCGCTGATGCAGATTCCGACCACGTCGGGCACCGGCAGCGAGGCCGGCACCCGCGCGCTCGTCACCGATCCCGCCAGCCAGAACAAGCAGGCGGTGCAGAGCCGCTTCATGCTGGCTGATATCGCCATCGTCGATCCCGATCTCACCATGACCGTGCCGAAGGAGATCACTGCGGCCACCGGCGTCGATGCGCTGGCGCATTGCGTCGAGGCCTATACCAGCCGCAAGGCACATCCGGCGATCGACCTCTATGCACTCGAAGGCGCCCGGCTGGTCGGCCAATATCTCAAGCGCGCGGTCGCCGACGGCGGCGATCGCGAGGCGCGCGCGGGTCTGGCGCTGGCCTCGCTCTATGGCGGCTATTGCCTCGGGCCGGTGAACACGACCGCCGGCCATGCGGTGGCCTATCCGCTCGGCACGCGCCACCACGTGGCGCACGGGCTCGCCTGCGCGGTGATCTTCCCACATACGCTGGCGTTCAACATGCCGGCGGCCGAGGCGAAGACGGTGGCGGTGCTGGCGGCACTCGGACTGCCGGCGCAGAGTGATGCGAAGCCTGCATTCGAGGCGGCTTATGGGTTTTGCAGGAATCTCGGCATCGAGATGCGGCTGTCCGCGCTCGGCGTCCCCCGGGACGATCTCGGCGTGATGGCCGACGAGGCGCACGCCATTCGCCGCCTGCTCGACAACAATCCGCGCGACCTCGGCCGGGATGCGATCCTGAACATGTACGAGGCCGCGTTCTAGCCATCTCCGCGCACGCGCGCGGCAGCCAATCAACAACAGCAAATGCAGAGGAAACTTCGATGAGATCGATGTGGATTGTTCTTGCCTCGGTCGTGCTGCTGGCGGCGTCGCCGGCGAAGGCCCAGGACGGCTATCCGTCCAAGCAGGTGACGGTGATCGTTCCCTTCGCCGCCGGCGGCACCGCGGATATTTTCGCGCGTATGGTCGCGAACCATCTGCAAGTGAAGTTCGGCAAGCCGTTCGTGGTCGAGAATGTCGGCGGCGCCGGCTCGATCCTCGGCGTGACGCGGTTGGCGAAGTCGGCGCCCGACGGCATCACGCTCGGGCTTGCGAGCACGTCCGCGCTTGCTATCAATCCCACGCTCTACGGGCCGAAGCTCAGCTACCAGCCGGACAAGGATCTGGCGCCGGTTGCGCAGATCAGCGTCGTGCCCAACGTTCTCGTCGTCAACCCCGACAAGATCAAGGCGCGCACCGTGCCGGAGCTGATCGCCTACCTGAAGGCGAACCCGGACAAGGTCTCGTTCGGCTCGGCCGGCGTCGGCACTTCGCAGCATCTCGCCGGCGAGCTGTTTCAGCAGATGACCGGCACCAAGATGGTGCACGTTCCCTACAAGGGCTCGAGCCAGATGCTGACGGATCTGCTGGGTGGCCAAATCGATCTCGCTTTCGACAACGTGCCGCTGCTGCTGCCACAGGTGAAGACCGGCCAGCTCGCGATACTTGCGACCGCAACGCCGAAGCGCGCTGTCTTCGATCCGGAAGTGCCCGCCGTTGCCGAATTTCTGCCCGGCTTCGAGGCCGTCGCCTGGCACGGCTTCTTCGTTCCCGCCGCAACGCCGAGACCGATCGTCGAAAAACTCTCGGCCGAGATCCGCGCCTTCATGCAGCAGCCGGAGACGGTGCAGAAGATGGCCGAACTCGGCGCAGCCGCGGTCGCGGTGGATTCCGAACCGTTCGCGGCCTACATCGCAGCGGAAACGGCGCGCTGGAAGAAAGTGATCGAAGCCGCAAACATCAAGCTGGAGTAGGCGGCCGGGTCTTCCGACACTCGAACCGGCTACAGGCCGGATCGCGACCGACCGCTCCATGGCGGTTGGAGCGCGCTCCGGCCCCGAAACGCACAATCTGCGCTTACGTCAAGGGATCCTGGAACGTGCATGTGACGCCGACCGGGCCGTTTGGCGTCTCCTGCCGCGGCGCCGCGCGTGACACAATGACGGTACGCTCGGGATTCGCGAAAGTCTCGCGCATCTCGATCATGAGTGCGTTGTCTGCGAGCGTCATCATGCGTCCTGATCCGACCGCTGCATCGGCAGCCCGGGCCACGCAGTAGTTGAAATTCACGGGATCATAATCCGGAAGCGGGAATAGATCGCGGCTCTCCGGGTCCGTCGGCCGCTCCATAACCCATTCCACTGATGATCCGAGCGGTTCGATCTCGCCTGGCGGCTGCCGGGCGAGAAACGAGCGGAACTCACCGGTGCTCCGGTTTTTGATGAAGTACAGAATGTCTCCACTGACCTGAACCGCGAGGCCAGCAAGAATATGGTCGTCTTCGTTGATTGGGAGGTTTTCGATCAACGTGATCGCTTGTGGCCTCGGCGAGGCCGACGATTTCGTGGTCGCCTGATCCGGCGGACTGTTGTGCCACCAATCCCACCATGCAAAGTGCTTGGGCTTGCGATTGGGCCAGTGGCCGGTGCCGATTTGAGGCAGGGAGATATTCGGTAGCATGCCGTTGCGGCCGTCGAGACCCACCCACAACAATGATTTTGGATCGTCCGCGTGCGTGTCCAAGGCCGACGCGGATGGCCGGCGCACGTCCGGCACATTCCACCCAGCTGCGGCGAAGACGATCCGCTGTGGCCATGGCGTAGAAATGAGCGCCCCCGACCAGTTCAGCATCGATTGAAGCGAGCCCCCGAGCGACGGGGGATCGATGCTGCCGAATACCGGCTGCTTCGCCGAAAAAGGTTCCGAAACCAGCTGTGTCCAGAACTCGAACAGTTCCGGCTCGGTGACGACATCAGGCTTTTGCGGGATGCCGTAGCGATCGAGCGTGGCGGGGGGTGCGTCGAGGAGATTGAAGTCGGGAGGCACGACTTCGTAAAGCGCAAAGCGATCATTCTCGAACATGTTTTCCTCCTGCGGAGACGCACGTTTCCTTCCCTTCGTAGAAGACGCCGAAGTCACTCCACTCTTGCTTGGCGTTGTCGACGAGCGTTGCAAACTTCGGCAGGTAAGTCCTATCCAGGAGAATCTTGTCGGTGATTGCTGCTGCGAGTTTCAATCCGGCCTTGGTATCCGACGGATAATGAAGGCCGGCGATTTCGCGATTCCGTGAAACTCTGTCGGCAAGGGCGACAAGCGTCTTTCCGATGGTGGTTCTGCCGGCAGCGCCCGGAGCAGGAGCGGGAATACCGAGTGTTTGCGGTATGACTTCCGCGAGGAGCGCGGCGAAGACGTGAGATTGGGTGGCGTGTCCGCTTGGGAACGACGCATGGCCGCTGTGCTGGATCGGCGACATGAATCCAGGGACCACTTGCGTGGGGCGGGGACGATTGAAGTGAGCCTTGTAGTGCATCGCGATCAGCGCTGTGAGTGCGTCGGCCACGATCAGCATGCGCGATGTCGCCGGGTGCGTCGTCGCCGTCGCGGACACGAGGTGCAGGAACTTGCTGATGAATTCGTCAGCCTCCGTTACGATTTCGTCCATGGCCACGGCGCGTTCATTGACCGCCATGTTTCTCAACGCGCTGATATCGTCCTCGAGATCCGCACTCCATGGGGTCAGACCCGAACCGACCAGGGCAAACCCGCCGAGCCTTTCGAGCCAATCTGCCCGACTGGCAAGATCGGACATCACGACCCACGCATACCAGCGCGTCGACCAGAGCCTCGTGCCAAAGCCGGTGGCATCGAATCTGGCGCCCTTGATGTCACGTTCGCTCACGAACGGGCGATCGACGCGATCGGCGAACATTGCGCCGCCCGGTCCGCTGGCGCCGCCATACCCACCATACCCACCATAGCCCCCGTAACCGCCATACCCGCCGTAACCGCCATATCCCCCGTATCCGCCTGCCATATCGACCTCCTCTGTTGCGATTGATTGGTGCCGCCTTAGGTACTTCCGTGCCGAAGTGTCGACGCCAGCCGTGACAGCGCCGCTTCGATGCGCGCCAGGGGCGGTTTCGGCCACGGCGACAGCGCGAGCCACCCCATGTCGATCTCGCCTGCCTTCATGAGCGAGCGGGCATGGGCCTGCGCCTCGGCGAAACGTCCGCTCTCCATGAGAGCAGCGACCAGAATGCGCAGGTTCACCTGATTGTTGGGCAGGAGCGTCGCGACCCGCGTCCCATGCTCGATGGCGGGGGCAAGATCTTTCATGGCAAAGTGGGCCTGAGCCGAAATCATCTCCGCGAACCAGGCGTGCCGGTCTCGCGGCGAAAGGCGTAGATTGATGGCCGCGTCGCGGAGCGCGTCCTGGTAGTTTTCGCAGCGAACGTGCACGGCGGCCCGGTACGCGAATGCGAGTGCGAGGTTCGGCGTGAGCTCGATCGAACGGTCCAGCTGCTTGAGCGCGCCGAGATGGTCGTGCTTGCACTGCGACAGCGTGTAGCCGCCGACGGCATTGGCGAGCGGATCGGCCGAATTGCGCTCCAGCGCTCGTTCGGCAAGCGCCCGCGCGGTGTCGCGTTCGTTCAATGCGTTCGCAGACCACCCGCGCGCCACGCGCTGCATGTGCCAGATGGCGCTATAGGAGAGGGGCGGCGCCCAATTGGGACTGAGCACATGCGCCCGCTCGAAATTGGTGCGCGCTGTCACGAACGTCGTGTAGTCCGGACTGAACATCTGATCGTAGCCGACCAGCGCCAACTGATAGGCGTCGAGATCGTCTGGTCTCTTCTGCATCGCGCGATGAAGCTCCCGGTCGCGGACCTGAGGCGCCAGCGCGTATGACCTCGACGGCGATGCGATCCTGCAAGTCGAAGACGTCGGCTGCTGTTCCACTGAGACGGTCGACGCGGACGACCTCGACTGTTTCGGCGGCAACCAGCTCGGTCGAGATCCGGATCTGATCGCCGACGCGCTGAATGCTTCCGTGAAGCAGATATTGCGCATTGAGATCACGGCCGATGGCACGCAGATCCGGTGTCTGCGACATCGGGATCATCGTCGAGCCGCGGGAAATGACGAACAGCTCTTTCAAGCTCGATAGGGCCTGGACGACGCTGTCGACGATACCGATCGTGAATTGAGGCTCCAGCGTTGGCGACAGCGCGCGAAAGGGGAGAACGGCAACCGATGGCCGGCTGGCGTCAAATCCGACCAGACCGATTGCCCGTGCCGCTACGGAGGACGGGGCCGGCTGTACGACAGTCTCGGGCTGCTGCTGTCGCAAGCCGGCGATCAAGTCCTGCGTGAGTTTGTGCGGCTCGATGTCGTAAGTATCTTCGAGCTGGCGCCAGAGCCGCGCATAGGTCGCGAGCGCCGCACCGATGCTTCCGGCAGCGACGTGGCTCTTGATGAGAACGCGAACGGCCCGCTCGTTCTCGGAGTCCAGTCGGTACATGGCCTTTGCCGCGGCTTCCGCGGTGGCCGTGACAATCGTTTGCCCCTCATCGGGCAGCAGCCTCGTCAATGCATCGATCAGCCGTTCGTGAACCAGCGGCCGTGTCTCGGCAAGCCAATCCGAAAATGCCGGATCGACACCTTCCAGATCGTCGAGAATATCGTCGGTCAGGCGTTCGTGCGCGAGCAGGGTTGGATGGACGATACCGCGCTCGGCATCCGAGACGATCTCGATCACATCACACGCCACCCGTTCGATTTCGAGCGCCACGTGCATCTGGTCTGCATGAAAGTGCGTGCAGCCGCGCGCCTTTAGTTCGCGCTGGATCTGACTGAGCGATTGACGCAGAGAACCCTTCGCGAGCGGATCTTCCTTCTCGCTCCAGAGCAGCCCGACCAATTTGGTCCTGGGCAACTGACGTGCGGAGGAGAGCATCATGTAGCCGAGAAGCGCTTGCGCTTTTCGGCTGAGCCCGATCTCGTGCCCGTCCACCGACGCGGAAAATGCTCCGATAATGTTCAGTCTCAGGCGCCCGGACCCGCCTTCGCCAACCGCCTTGTCGCCGTTGACTCCCGACATCTCGTCCCATCCCCCGTCGACATCGTCGACGACAGTGTAGGAGGGCAGGTCCAGGGAGCCGATGCTTGGTGGAATGCAGATGATCGGTTCGCGTTGGCCGTGAAGCCAATGACACGTGAGCTCAGGAATGCAGCCCGCCGGATCTGGTGCAATTGGTGAATGGTACATCTTGGGTTGCCAGATGGTCAAGGGTTGCGAACTGATCGAAATGCGACCTGACGGTCGAAATGAAAAACGCTCCTCACTTCGACCCGACGGGCGTGAAATGAGCGTGAATGGGTCGGTTTTCAGCGGCCTGCGCCCGCATGTGAGCCGGCTGCCACGTCGCCGGCAACTCATGCGCGAGTGGGATTTGACGTGTTCGCGTCGTCCGACATGCCGCGGTCAGCGGCATAAGGTCGGGCACGGCCGGACAATGTCTCCCGGCCAGTATCGCGTGGGCATCACGCCCAGGCCGTCGGCCCGGCGTCTGGCACGCGCATCGCATTCACGGGCGATTCACGATCGGCTTCGCTTTGTCGGCCTATGTTGGGTCCGGGACCGTAAGGTCGCGCCAACTTGGCAGAGGAGAGACGTGTCATGACTGTTCTGCTGAGAGACACCTTCAAGGCCTGGATCGACCGCGCCCCGGGCGCGCCGCCCAAGCTGATCATGACGGGCCACGTGCGGGTACCGACCAATGGCTGGCAGGCCCGGTTGACCAAGCGCTCGCCACAGGGCGTCAACCCGAAGATCCTGATCCTCGACGTGAACACGCAGCCGCAGGGCGGCGAAGCACAGGAAGCGATCACAACGATTCCGCTCCGCTATGAGGAGAGTCCGCCGCAGGACGAATATGGCCAGGTGATGATCGCAAACGGCAAGGGTGAAATCGTCGTCCGTATCTGCGACTCCCACTGAATGAAGCGTTGACGGTCAATTCACGCTCAACTCACACGCCAATGAAAATGTAATCGGTAGTACCTGGAAGCGAGTCCTGGAAGCGAGTCCTGGAAGTCCAGGAAGCCGATGATTGCCGCTTGAGCGACATTGACCCTGGAAATGCCTCTGCCACCGCCGAGCCAGACAAGCATGGTCGGAAACAGGAGTACTCGCCATGATGCTCGATAGCGCTGAAAAATGGATCATCGCGTTCGCTTTCGGCGCCGTGATGGTCGGAATGTACTCTTGGTCTCGCTTCGACGAGCCGAGTTGCGACAGCCAGTCGGAATACTTCTTCCGCTACAAGCCTCGATTCTCCACATCTTACGGTCGGTATGCCCGCGCCAAGTGGGCCTATGTCGGGGCGATGATGGTCGTGTACGTGGCTTTTTCGCTCGTGCCGGGGCTCGTCAATGCGTTCGCCAGCTTGCGTGCGAGTGACGATTCGTCAAAGACGATCGACGGGCTTCCGTTGGCCGTTGCCCTGGCGCTGGTCACGCTCCAGAACGTGCCGGGTCTCAAAGAGCTGGAGAAGCGCATTCGCGGATACCTGCATACTGTCGCGCGCATCCCCGACTGCGTCCGTCGAACCGTGGCGCAGATGCGTAGTTCGCCGTTCAATTTCGAGCCAGGCGTTTACCAGTGCCAGTCCAAAAGGCTTTTGGCGCAGCCCGGGACGGCGAGCCCGCTGACCGGCGACCTCAGCAAGCTGAGGGACGACGACGAGATCCTTCACACCTGGTATTGCGTTGGGAACGTGCTCGCCGCTCTGTCGGAACGAAGGCGGGACGGCGTTGGGATTGACCCGATCTTCTTTGCCAATTACAGGGACGAACTCGACAGCATCGCCGCAAAACATATTGCGCTTGTCGAGCTCGTGCGCGAGCACGTCGGCGAGTGCTTGAAGGGCAGCAGCCCCACGGATCTCGGAACGCTCAGCGAAGTTCGCGATCTTCGCGATCGGCTGTACACATTTGTCGCTTGCGGCGTTCATTCCACCGTCAGGAATGAGGCTGACAGCCTGGATGTCGTGGCGAGGCTCGGTTTCGTTATCGCCGATGAGCCTGGCAGGGGGCAGGGGCACGCCATTGGTCCGCTCGCCGGCTTGTCATTCATCTCCCTCGCGATGTTGTCGATCTTTACCGGCTATTCAACCGAGGCGTTCAGCGAGTTTGTCGTGGAGCGGGTCGGCCGCGACTGGCTTCCCGGGCTTGGCATCCCGACGGGTACGCTTGGACTTTTTGCGTGGACGTGGCTCACGGCCGCATTCTATTTCTCCACGATTTTTGGCGCGCTCGCGGTTCGTAACGCGAGAATTGCGCGACGCGAATGGTTCGATCTCAACAATTTGAATCGCGAAAGGCCGTTGCTCCGCTACGTCACGCCGATCATGGTCGGAACCGCGCTCGGCAACATCACGCTGTCGATCATTGCGGTCATCGGAGCCAAGATGTCGTCGGGCGAGACGGGAGCTGCGATCAGCGGAGCGCTTCCATGGTTTCCGCTCGCAACCGTCATGGCAGCCATCGTCGTCGTGCTGAGCGACGGGCGCCTGATGGAAGACGGATTTTGGCGCAGCACGGCGGCCCGAGCAGCGCTGGGAGCGCTGATCATGGCCTTGATCGGCTTTCTGACCAGCCGACTGAGCATCCCCATGAGCCTCACGGCGTTTGCGACGGGCAACAAGATAGACCTTACCGACGCGGTCCGTCAGACCGGTGCGTACACGAGCGTTTTCATCGCAGCCCAGATCGGTTTGTTTGCATTTGTCTTGTGTGTCATTGCGCAGGTCGCGGAGCGCTACATCACGCGTGGCCGGCTGCCTGCGGCTGCCGGAAAGCTCGTCGAACTGATCACGCGGCAAGGACCCGAGTTCTCCGTTGTCCTGGATGACGCGTGCGAAGCGTCGCTGTTTGCTGCGAACAGGACGGAAAAAAACATTACGGCCGCGGGCTGCCGGGGCCGATGGCAACTCTTCCCTGAAGGCATGGCAGTGAAATGGAGTGCGGGCTCCGGGGAAGGCTATTGCAAGGTCGGAGAGTTTGGCTTGATCCGCCGGTACGGGGACGCCGTGATCTACGAAGGCTATGTCGGCCAGTTCTCTGCCAAGAAGAAGCCGGTCTTCGACGCCCGGGTCGATGAGCGCAGCAATGACAATCGCATGTCTTCAAAGCGGCGGCGCGAGGCGCGGGCGCCCGCAGGTGTGCAGCCGGGTCTGAAGACCGCCGTTGTCGTGGGATCTGTAGCCGAGGAGATGCGGACATGATTCTGCAAGACCGATGTTTCGTGCCGGTGTGCCTCTATCCCCACACCAGATATCGCACGGCGGCCGGCGTGACGGCGCTCTTCGAGAAATACATCGTGCCGTCTCGGGAGTACCTGATCGTCGTCGCCGACCGACTCCTGGTCCTGGATCGCCTGATCACGGGGCGCTACTTCACCGTCAATTCGGCGATCAGCAAGGCGAGAAAGGAGGCAGAGCAGGTCTCCAGTCTCATCGAGCGGATTGCCCGCAAGGCCGGCGCCGGCGTAACCGGTCGGGTTGTCCTTTGGGACGAAGTCGCCGAGACCGCCGAATTCAGCGAATTCGCACCACGGCTGCGGGAGGTGGTATCGGCGGACGCGTTTCTCGCTCAAGCCATCGAGGAGTTCATCGATCGCCGGGTCAAGCGGTTCGGCTCGGGCAGCGCACCCGATCGCGAGCGTGAGCACGAGCGCGACTATCTTCTTTCGGAAGTCTGCATGAGTGTTTACAGCACGGAGGTGCTGGGGTTCTGCAACGAGGTGTGGGAGCGTCCTCCGGCACCGGAAATTCCCGATCCGCTGAAACTGCTTTATGCGCACCGACCCGAGCTGGTCTCCCGGGTTACGGGCAGGCCGGTCGTTCGCAAGCTTCATTTCCTCTATCCGGAAGCCGATCGGTCCGCCGATCAGATCGACAACGTGACGCTTGCGTAAAGGCCGGGCATCTTCGATTTGCACCGAAGATGCCAATCGCCTCCGTTTGGGAGGCCGGCCAAGTCATCGAACTGGAAGGACGGATTTCGTGGCTGGGGAACTAGGATTCGAACCTAGACAAACAGAGTCAGAGTCTGTTGTGCTACCGTTACACCATTCCCCACCGAAGGTCTTGATATCGCAAGACTTTCTTCAGAAGTTTTGCAAGACTGGCTGAAAGTTTTGCAAATCAGCGGCTCGCAGGCGGTCATATAGCCGCGTCCGCGTTCGCGGTCCAGTCCTTCTGACGATATCCGGCACCTTGTTCTGGTCACCTATGATCGAGTTTCGTTTCGCCTTTTTTTGGCGTAGCTTTGCTTCGGCGTTGGGGCGGGCCAATGGCTAATATTCCGGTCTCGATCGTCCTGGGCAAGAAAGAGTTGCTGCCCAATGGCACTTTGGTTCGGGGGTCTGAAGCCTGTTCATTTATCGCTGCTGACAACCCGTAGCCGCTGCTGCCCGTCGGCGCCGACTTTCATCTGGTCCCTGAACCGCATGTAGTGCTCGACGTTCTGCCTGGACATGCCGATGTCGTTGGCGATCTGGTCGACGCCGTAGCCGGCCTCGGCGCGGGCGAGAATGCCGGTGCCGCGCAACCCGTGAATGGTCGGGTGGTCGGCATCTTCGGGGTCGATGTCCCACTCGTATTTCTTCACTTGGGCCGCCACCCATTGCTTCCAGCGCTTGCACAGCGCGCGGCCGTGCTCGGCGTCTTCCAGCCACCTGTTCCAGCGCGCGCGCAGGCCGTCGCCGGTGTATGGCGCGCCCTTCGGCGAGTAGAGGTACAGATCCTCGCGGAAGCGATCGATTGGCTTCAGCCAGCGCGAATTGGTGAAGCGCACCGGCGTCTCGGCCCAGCGGTCCAGCTCGAGCGCATCGGCGGTCGTGAGCGGGATGTGGAAGGCGCGCCGGCGCTTGCGCGTCTTCTTCGGCCGGCACCAGATGCCGCTGCGCTCGCGGTGCTCCGGGCCCATCCGGATCATGTCGCTGCCGCGCTGGCAGGTCATGACGCCAAGCCGCAGCATCCGTACCAGGTCGGGCGGGGCGTGCGCGCGAACGTGCTCGATCACGAAGGCCGGCCACGGCACGTGGCCGCGATCGGGAATGTCGAAGTCGCGGACCTTGTCGTACGGGTTGGTCTCGGCCAGCGCCAGCGGAATGGCCCAGTCCCAGATCGTGCGGCCGACCGAAAGCATCTGGTTGGCCATCACCGGCGTATCCTTCATCGCATCGCGCGCGGTCTGCACCACCAGCGGCACCAGCTCGCCGACCGCGACCAGGCCCCAGGTCTCGACGGATTCGAAGCGTCGCATGTGGACGTCGTAATTGCTCTGCGTGCCCTTGGAGAGCCGCTTGAATTCGTCGCTGGCGCGGTAGAGCGCGATCAAGGCGCCGACCGATCCGGGCGGCAACTCGGCCGGCATGGCAGCGCGCCGGCGCTGCACCTCGCGCCAGAACGCATCCGGCTGCTTGTCGGCACTGGGAAGCTTGATGCGCTCGCCCTCACGCGAGGTGCCGCGGCCGGGATTCCAGTAATAGTAGGTGTAGACCTTGCCGCTCGCCTTGCGGACAACAGTCTTTTCGACGCCTTCAGGCAGCGTCACGCCGGCCACCCGGTTTCTTGCCAAAGTTCGCCGCTCCCTTGAGGGCGGCGTCTAGGCCGACGACCGTCCTGCCGGACAGCTTACGGTCAACGTCCTCCCAGCGCCAGCGGGGGGAGCCCGCTGGCAGGGCGTCACAAGGTCCCGGCAAGCAACCGTCCTTTACCCACTGGTCCCAGGTGTCCGGCGAGATCTGCAGCTCGGCGGCGCCGGTCTCGCGATTCACATAGGCCGGCGTGCGATCCCCTCGTAGCAGATTATGGTCCTTGCGCACGGTCATTCAGGCACGCCCTGGGCATTGGTTGCGGCTGGCTCAGCATCTCGACGCAGCGTAACGGCGAGGCTCCCGGATAGAGGTTAGTCCGACCGTTTAGGAGACAAGCGCCAAGTTCCAAAAATGCGTAAGTCGTGGCCCGAATTCGTACGACATTCTTTCAGACCGCCAGATCGCTTCGAGACCTAAACCAGGGCGAAGCTTGCGGCATTGCCCTCGAACAGCGAACCCATCTGGATGTATTCCAAAGTCGTTGTGAACGATTTGTGCCGAAGCTGCCGCTGAATCGCATGCCCCGGCGCTCCATTTTTGGCAGCCGAGGTGGCTAGGCCTGAGCGAAGGGAATGTCCGGAGAAGGTGCGAGCCAATGCCAACGCCTTTTCGATAGTTATTCCCTCGGATAGGGCAGTCCTTCCCACGACGCGCTTTACAACCAGAGCCACGCCTGCACCTGTGATCGCGAGCTGGCCCATCTTGCCATGTCGACTGACAGGCCGGAATAGCGGTCCCGTCGTAATCCCTGAGACGGTAAGCCAAGTTCTATAGGCACGCACAGGGCAGACGGTCTCGTCCCTTCCGAAGGGAATGCCGATCGCTTCTTCCTCGCCCGCCTGGTTAGTCTTTGAGCTGGCTAGTTGCACGATGAGGCCGTCGGAAGTCTCCTCAATCCACCCAGGAGCGTTTGGATCCTGGGTCCTCCAAAGGCCAGCGAGCTCAGACCGGCGAAGCCCGGCGGCAAACCCAATCAGAAGTAGGGCACGATCGCGATGGCCCTGCAATGTATTCGGGAGGCCCTGTATGGCTCGTCGCAAGTCGGGTGACATCAGCGGCGCTTTCTTTGTCTTGCGCACATGATGCTTGTTGCGCAGGCCCTGCCAGAAAACGCGAAAGCGTTCGTCGGAGGTATCCAGCTTCGAGCCACGGGCCCGGTGGATCACTCGAATGGCGGTTAGGCGTCGGAGTAAGGTCGACACCTTAAGGAGGCCAGCGTAAGCCGTAAGATAGGGCACGATCGTCTCGAAGAGGTCCGCGGGGAAGGAAGAGCGGTCATGCGCCGTGCACCAGGCATCAAAATGCCCCCAGTCGGTCTTATAGGCGCGCTGGGTGTTCTTTGAGTGCGCGTTCTTCACGTACTCGCCGGCGCGCTCTCGCAGCTCTTCCATAACTGTGGGCAGACTCGTGGTCTGCACGATGAGCTCGGTGGTCATCGCGTTGTCCGTTCTGATAATTGAGGGTTATCGAAAGTCAGATGAATGCCGCCGCCGCGCGGGCGGCGGCATTAGATTGCTATTCGAAATCGTAACCAAGAGAGTGCACATAACCCGCTACATCAGGCGTTGGCTTGCCGGAAAGCCTGGATAGCGCCTTGATGAGATTGCGGCAGTGCAGTGCTTCGACGGAGTCGTCGGTTTCGTCGCCTTCCGTGATCATCGACAGCAGGAAGCAAGCCAGAGCGGCGCATCCTTCCATCGTGATGGGTAACGAGTTCTCGATGCGCATCAGCGTTTCGTGTTCGGCTGCCTGGGCTGTCTCCTGCTGCTCTTTCGCCTGCTCGTAGGAGATCGAAGCCCACACCTTTTTAAAGGCCTCGATTTGTGATCGAAGCTCCTCGTGTAGCTCTTCGCGCGATTGGGCGCCTATCCAGGTCGCCGCTATGTGTTCTGCGAAATCTGGTGTGTCATCAAAAAATGCGTCGATATCCGCAGCGTTGAAGGCGTATCTCTGCGGTGACAGAGACACGCGCGGCCGGCGATGGTGCGGTGCTGGAGCATCTTTGTCGAAGCAATCCATTATAAACGTAGCCCTTCCCAGGGCCGTGGTTTGCTCACGATATAGATCGAACAAGGCAAGGAGAGGATCGGCCGAGCCTGCGCTATTATCTTGGACCGCTTTCGGTCGACGGTGTGGGAATGTTGACGGCCGAGACGGTTGGAGGGCGAGCGACTTCGGCGTGGCATTGGCGGTTGCTGTTTTACGCATAGAACTTGTCTCCGTTTGTTTGTCCGGCGGGGCTTTGCCGGTGCGTTCATTCGGAGGTGTCTTGCGTGAGCTGGCAACCTTCTTATCGGTATCTCCAGACGGAGTCGTGCTATCGTCGGAATCAGCCTTCGGCATGACTTACCTCGTGCTCGATGGTTAGGGTCGGATTGGTGTTACGAGCACCTTTCCGACTCGCCTATTTTCTAGTACCATAAATTCAGCATGTCAATTTCTAATACCAGAAAAAAGAAGGGGCGGGGCCGACCGCCGGTCGGGGCGACGCCGTTGCAGGTCCGAATGCCGCCGGTCCAATTGGAGGCGCTGGATTCTTGGATTGCAAAACAGAAGGATGCTTCTTTGACGCGACCAGAGGCCGTCCGACGCCTTGTTGACCAAGCCCTTAGCAAGAAATGATGCGGGCGCTTCCGCTCGCGCGGATTGGAAATACCCACCAATAATCTGTAAAAACACGGCATAATTTCAATATGTTAAATCATATTACGTCATTGCGCGACGTAATGGCTTGAAATAGCCTGTAAATGGGTTATATCTGGTGTCCATGAGGGCGACATGGACGTGGACTTTGCCGACGAAAATCTCGACCGTCTGGAAACTGATCTCCAATTCGACGGCGGATTCGACAAAGCGATCGTCAAAGGGTTTCGGAAGGTTATGCAGCTAATACGGGCTGCTCCAGACGAGCGCGACTTCTACGCCCTTAAGAGCTTGCATTTCGAAAAATTGGAAGGCGCACGATCTCATCAAAGGTCCATGCGCCTGACCAAGAAGTGGCGCCTGATCGTGGAGCTAAGCGGGGATGCTCCTCTGAAGGTAGTCAAAGTCATGAGCATCGAGGATTACCACTAGAGGGAGAAACCGAGATGGCACACAGGGTAGCCGCCGAAGTATTTCCTCCCGGGGAATTTTTGGCAGACGAACTTGAGGCGCGAGGTTGGACGCAGACGGAATTTGCGGAAATTATCGGTCGGTCTCAGAAGCTCGTAAATGACGTCATTCTGGCAAAGCGTAGCGTAACGCCGGAAACGGCTGCGGATTTTGCTGCTGCGCTCGGGACGTCTCCGCAATTGTGGATGAACTTAGAGACGTCGTGGCAGCTCTCGAAGGTACCGCCCCGCGACGATTCTATAGCTCGTGCTGCAAAGCTTCGTGAGCGCTTCCCTGTTAGGGAAATGTGCAAGCGAGGCTGGATCTGTCCTGGTTCGCCTGTCGAGCTGGAGCAAAACGTGCTGACTTTCTTTGGGCTCAATTCGGTCGATGATCCCATCGAATTTCAGCACGCGGCGCGTCGCAACTACGAGAGAGAAGTGACTGCGCATCAGTGGGCGTGGATTTTTCGCGTTAATCAATTGGCATCTTCGCTGCAGGCTCCGCCTTTCTCAGGCGCGACACTAAGGGCAAAGATTCCCGAACTGGAAAAACTCATGGTCGAACCGGAGGAGATTCGCCATGTTCCCCGCATCCTGCTGGAGTGCGGAGTACGGTTCGTCATTGTAGAGCCCATTCCCGGTTCCGAAATTCAGGGAGTTTGCTTTTGGATCAACCAAAATAAGTCGCCAGTTATTGGCCTTACGCTCAAGGGCGATCAGATTGACAAGTTTTGGTTCGACCTCTGGCACGAACTCGAGCACGTCCTCAACGGTGATGGAAAGGACAACCTCATTATTGAGGACTTCGAGGAGAATGGCGAGTTCGACGACGAAAGCGAAAAGGTTGCCAACCGGAGTGCAGCAAACCACTGCGTTCCTCTCGGTGCAATGAGCGATTTTATCTTGCGCCACAACCCGATGTTTTCGGAGAAGAACATGCTTGGGTTTGCTCGGATTGTCCGCCGCCATCCGGGAATCGTCGCAGGACAGATACAGCGGCGCACCAAGCGATGGGAATTGTTCAAAAAGTACCAGCCGCGAATTCGGCATATCATCACGCAGACTGCGCTAACCGACGGTTATGGAGTAAGCTCATGACTTACGTAAAGCAGATGCAGCGTATTGTTGATGAGTATCGCTTGGAGGGGCTGCCGTGGCCGACCTCGGCGAAGAATATTGCCGATTGGGCAATCTCCACGAGCCGGTGGGAGTTGCCAGCCGCCGCCATTCGAAGGCGATGTGCTGATGACATCGCATCGGCCATGCGCGAGGAATACATGACCGACCGCAAGGGACGCCGTGTGCGGTTGTTGCATCCCGCACCTCTTGAGACGGTGGGCCAGACGGAGATGATCTGGGACGACATCCGAACCGCTCCACGCGACCACATGCTGATGTCCTTTCAGCATCGCCGACGCGGCATCGTCGGGGACTGTCGACAGATGAAGACGGATGTTGACAGCTACAACGACGCCCATCCTGAGGCGGAAGCGATCCAAATCGTTTTCGACTTCACTATGGACTTGGCCGAATTGGAAGCGGCGGAAGACGCTGCTTAGCTGGGATAGCTCGCCGGTTGAAGGACTTGCTGCGGATCGAGCTCGCTAATGTTTCGGAGGCAAACATGGATAAAAGGATCTCGGCGGAATACAGAAATCTGGGAGAGGCGATGCGGCTCGCTCTCGCCTTATACGTCCAGGAGTCCACTCGTCCTTCGTCCAGGGTCAAACGCGATCAGCAGGTGCACGACTTGCTTCAGCGAATTAATCGTGGCGAGTCAGTGGAATTACCGAGTTGGGTATGGGAGCGGATCAATAAACTGAACTGCTACCATACCGAAGCGCTCAAAGAAATTCATGAAGAATTCAGGCTGAGCGAGTTGTCGCTTTCAGGCGAGGACGCCGCTCTTACGTCGTGGCAGTTGAGCGAAGCTGTCACTTCCGGCAAGGATGCCTTATCAGCGTGGCTCCGCAGCGCAAAGGGCGGTTCTCGAGAGGCAGACTGAGTGGGCCCGACCGAAGGGGCGCTGCAATCGTCTGCATTTGACCATTAAGACAGATTTCGGAGACCGCCGTTCTTGACAGATGGAGTTCTCACCCTCAGCGGCGGTGTCGTCGGGCGCACAGTCGCGGTAAGCCCTAATTATCGCAACTCAGAGGGTTGTCACCGCTCAACCTGAGGAGGATTGAGGCCAGCACTTTCGCTGTTGAAAAGTGGATGGCTTTACGACGATTCCCAAACTATGCTGATTCCCGTGCACGGCGCGGGTGCTCGGCTTGAGCATTTCGAGGCGCGCGTGAAGGGAGCGTTGGCTCCCAGGAGTTGAGGCGCTGCCTCAGTGGTCCGCCGGTGCGCGGACAGACCGGGATGCTTTTCCGACTTTCCTACGATGCGTTTCCAATTGAAAAGTGCGTTTGCGAGAGATGCTTTGCATCGCCCCGACTCCGCGGGGGCTAAGCCGGCCAGCTGAAAGCCGACGCCCCACATCGGTTGCCCCCGCGATCCGTTTTCTTGTGGGTTTTCCCGGGTGGAGGACGGACATGTCATACGATGAATCAGACCAGCAAGCCGGTCGGCTGCGAACTGAGAATAGCGATTGCGTCGGCCCCATCACGATCGGTGTTGCATTGGAAATGGTGCGAACTCATTTGGCGTCCCATGCGCCAGATGAGGCTGTGCAGGGCGTTTTCTTTGAAGCGATGTCTTCCGGCCAAGTGTACCACCGGCAGTCGCGGAAGGAGCGTTTCCATCGAGATCCGCTGTTTTGGCAGACTGCAGAGCTTAGGCGAGGCGACGACGACCATGTGCGGGTCGTGCATCGGTTTCCCGGAACCTACGTCGGCAATTTTGCCCTGTCCGAAGAGCTCACACGCCTTGGCGTCTCGATAAGTGGTGACGGGCTAGCATTTTGGCTCAGGCGTCACTTCGCGACCTCGATCGAATATCTGCTTCAAGAGCCCGAGAACCGATCGACCATCGACCGTGCAATAGCCGGCGTGCAGTCGGAAAGCGTGCCGACAGACCATGTCGAAAGGGGCAAGCGCGAGCTCAGTGAAATCGACACGGCCGCAGGCCGTCCTATAAAGACAGACGATGAGACGCGTCGGCAACAGCTCGTGCTTATGATGGCAGCGCGTCTGTGGGAAACCAACGAGAAGGTGATAGTGAAGCAGGCCGACGGCATGCGGAGTCTTGGCAATGGAAAAGACGCGGTCGTTGCTCTGGCTAGGCATTTCAACAAGTCGCTCGACATAAAAAGGAGGATCCGAGGCAACGTCCATCATTGGCGTGATAGCTTCGCCATCACGTTGGGAGCGTCGAAACAGGGCCCGCGGACCCAGGCCGATATTTCTAGAATGTCCAAGATTGCGAAGGAGAAGTGTTGCGAGCTCAGCGATTGGAGAGACGGGGAAATCTACCTTGAAGAGATCTTGCGCGAGTTGGTTGCGGCCTAACCTGACTTTTTGTCGTGCGAGACCTAGCCTACGACTTACGGATTTATGAGCGGTTGGCTTTCTCTCGTATGTCGGTTCCCGGCCGCCTTTGTTCGCGGTTGTCAATAAAGGACCGACCCAAATGTCAGCGCATACCTGCACGACCGAGGGACCTCCGTTTCATCTGCGCCCGGTCTGCACAGTACAAGAAGCGTGCCGTGCGACCGGGCTGAGCCGTACCACACTTTATGCGCACATGGCCTCTGGGCGGTTAGCTACCAAATCCGTCGGGCGTCGTCGTATTGTAAATGTCCGATCACTGCTGAGCCTTGTTGGCGCTGAGCCGGACGCGGAGTCTTCATCCAAGCTGACCGTCTGAGCGTTCAGATGTCAGGCAGGGTGGTGCGCAAAATTGCGTTCGGCCGTGTCGCGGAAGCGGCGCTGTCGAGTTGCGAGAGGATCGTCGAGCGCTGGTTGCCAGACGGCCGGCGAAAGGGCCGGGAGTGGGTGGCGATCAATCCTACCCGCGCAGATGCCAAGAAGGGCTCGTTCAAAGTCAACCTTCAGACCGGGCGCTGGTCCGATTTCGCGACGGGAGACGGCGGCGGAGATCTCATCAGCCTGGCCGCCTACATCCATAAGCTTAAGCAAGGCGACGCGGCGGTCCGTGTCGCCGCGATGCTCGGGATCGATCCCTATGAGCGATAACGACGCATTCGCTCCGCTTGGAGAAGGGGAGGCGCCACGGCGGCGTTCCCGAACGGAATGGCATTCAATCATGCCGGTGCCTGACGATGCGCCGCGGCCGCCGGCATCGCATTCCCGTTTTGGCAAGGCGGCCGGGACCTGGACGTATCTTGATGAGGCGCGCCGGTTGCTCGGTTATGTCCGGCGTTTCAATACCGTCGAGGGGAAGCAATTCCTCCCGCTAACCTTCGGGCGCACCACGGAAGGTGCAAAGCCGGAGTGGAGGTTCAAGAGCTGGTCCGGCAAACGGCCCCTATATGGCCTCGATCGGCTGGCCGAGCGCCTTCAGGCGCCAGTTCTGGTGACCGAGGGAGAGAAGGCGGCCGACGCGGCTGCACAGCTTCTGCTCGACATGGTTGTCATTACCTCGCCGAACGGATCAAAGAGCGCATCGAAAGCCGACTGGGCGCCGATGCGCGGCCGGGCCGTGACGATCTGGCCGGACAGCGATGCTGCCGGGCTCCAATACGCAGAGGATGTGGCGAAGCTGGCGCGCGCGGCCGGCGCCGAGCCGATAACCATCATCTCGCCGCCGGCCGGTGTGGCCACAGGCTGGGATGCTGACGATGCCTTGACCGAAGGATGGACGCCGACACAAGCCGCGCAGCTTGTGGTAGATGCGCGCCCCGCTCCGAATGGCGGCGCCGCTGCCGAGGGAGGGGAGGCCGGCCGCCGGCGGCCTACACAGAGAGACGTCGTCATCGACCTGACTGACTGTTGTGAGTTCTGGCATGACGCGAACCGGCTCGCATATGCGACCTTCCCGGTGAACTCGCATCAGGAGAACTGGCTACTCAAATCGCGCGAATTCCGGATGTGGCTGTCCGGCCGATATTACCATGCGACCGGCCGAGCGATCGGAGGGCAATCGCTCGAGGACGCGATTAGGATTTTTGAGGCACGTGCTGTTCATGATGGCAGGCAGTACAAGCCCTTCACTCGGGTTGGAGAGCACGCGGGCAAGATCTATCTTGATCTATGCGATGCGAGCTGGCGGTCCGTAGAGATCAACAGGAACGACTGGCGGACCGTCGCCGCGGCGCCTGTCAAATTTATGCGGCCTGCTTCGCTGCGACCGATGCCGCAGCCCGAGGCAGGCGGCATGATCGAGGAACTGCGCTTGTATCTGAACGTGTTTGAAGATCAATGGATGCTGATCGTGGGTTGGCTTGTGGCCACACTTCGCCCGAAAGGCCCGTATCCGATCCTGGTGCTGAACGGCGAACAGGGATCCGGCAAGTCGATGGTCTCGCGAATGCTGCGCGAGCTCGTCGACCCGAGCGCGGCGGCTATCCGGTCGGTACCGAAGGACGACCACAATCTGATCGTCTCGGCTTCGAACAGTCACATCCTCGGTTTCGACAACCTGTCCAACGTCCCGCCTTGGCTGGCAGATGCCTTATGTCGGCTCTCCACGGGGGGCGGCTACGCAACGCGAACGCTTCACACAGACAGAGACGAGACCATTTTTGAAGGGCAGCGGCCGATCATGCTGAACGGCATTCCACTACTGACTGATCGGGCCGACCTGGCCGATCGCGCTTTGACAGTACACCTGCGTGCGATACCCGAGAGCGATCGCCGACCCGAGGACGAGATCTGGGTAAACTTTGAGCGAGCCCGACCGCGATTGCTCGGTGCCCTCCTGAGCGCAATGTCCGCTGCATTGCGCAACTTGCCCCAGACGAGATTGGAGCGATCGGGACGAATGGCGGACTTCGAGAAGCTTGTGACCGCAGCAGAGTCCGGCCTCGGATGGGAGCCGGGCAGCTTTCAAAAGGTCGTGCGGGCGAACAGGGAAGAGATTACAGAATCTGCTTACGAAGCCGATTCTGTCGCGGTGGCAATTGGGAAGCTGGTCCGGAGGGACTTCCCCGATGGGCTGACGTGCACGGCCACAGAATTGCTGACCAAGCTGAACGCGACCGATTTGGTCTCTGATGGGGTTCGAAAGCAGCGGTCTTGGCCCACGACATCCCAAGGTCTCGGGAATCGCATTGACCGTATTTCGCCATTGTTGAAGTCTCGAGGTTTCACGGTTGAGAAGAGGCACTCCGGAGCGAGGACGATCACGATCGTGCCGCCTGCGGCGAGCGCGGTGAGCGGCGAGCGAGATGATGAAGAGCAGCACGATGTCAGAGGATGAGAAGCGGTCCGGCCGTGCTGGGGAAGAGGAATTGAAGATGGTCGATGGCTTGGACGTGCCGGTGCCGAAGAGGATCCACGAACGCGACGAGCTAGATGCGTGGTTCGAGCGCCTGTCCGAGAGTGACATGCGGCGGATATTGCCGTCCCGCGAGCTCAGCGAAGCGCTACAAGGGCGCCGCGATTTATCGACCATCCGCAGCAAGCCCAGCTTGCGCGCCGTCATGCGGGACCTGGGCATCGCGCCAGCCACCCTAGCGACGGCTCTGCGCTCGACGGTTTCCGACGATGGCGAGGCGGCGGAAGCTTCGAATGTGATGCAATTCCGGCCCCAACCCCGGCGATGAGCAAGGCGCAAATTTGCGCCTTGGTCCTCCGTGCGGTTCCTAACCCGCTCAGCGCGCAGTACTCAGCGGCTCAATTGAGCCTCTGATCCGTCCTCCGCCGTTCTCCATCTTGCCGATATCGGCGGCGGACCACCTGGTCAAGCTGAGGAAACAGCGCTTGATGACTCATTCGAATGCTGAGGAGCGTTGGCACATCCTGGAGCCGTTCGTTTCCGAAGAGGCGATGACCTCAGCATGCGCCGAAGCAAGAGCCGGCGTGACGGAGCGGACCATCCTTAACTGGAGCGAAGGGCACGGCATCGGTCGGCTGATCGCCGGGCGCTGGAAAATCAGCAGGGTAGCGCTCGAAATGCTGTTGGAGGGAAATTCGGCGGCGCTCGCCTTATACCTCGACGATGATCGTGAGGATCGGCGCGTCGCGGAGTACTTCGAGCGTCATGGGGTGCCACTACGCCGGAGTTTTAGGCGGTGCCGAAGCGGAAGGGCCTAAATTTCCCGCTGTACCCACAGAGAACTGCGGGGGCCACGGCCGTGCGGGGAATTGTTCCGAGCGGGCACAATTCTTCGCGGCTTCTCAAGGGCTCAATTGAGCAATTGCGGGGGGGGGCCTGACAGATCGAGCGGGATCGCACGGTGAGCTACGGTGCGATAGGTGGCGAAACTGGTGGCCGCTTGGGTACCGGTTCTGTGTGAACAGGTCGTCGGACTGGCACGAAGTATTGGCCCTGCCCGAGCGGGAAGCGCCAATGCGAACCCCGGCCGCCAAAAGGTCTAGCGCGACTAGACCGCGCTCAAAGGCTCAATTGAGCCTTTGAGCGCCCCTGCGAGTCTGAGAGCACGGCGGGCGGCCAGCCGGCAAAAACGCGGCTGTTCCGGCTCGGTCGCATGGAGATCATCTGCATTATTGAAGTCCGGCAGCTTGCCGATTACCTTCCCACTGCGCGGCGGCGGCGCTTGGGACGTCCCGTGCACCAGGGCGAGAGCTTGATCACTCTCGCCCTCTTTCGTTCGCGAAGGTCTCTGTGTGCAGGAGACAGCGGCAAGCCCTCCCCACGCGGGGACCGGACCAAGGGGCCAATTGGCCCCTTGAGCGCCGAGGGCGCGCGCGCCTGTTGGCTTCGCCTGGTTGCCCCTTCTGTAATTCCGCCAGGCGGATTTTCTCATTGCGGCTGTTCGAGGCTGCACCACGCCTGTCGATGCGGGCGCGGCCATGATGGCAATCCGCTTGTCTATTTCCCCGCACCCCTTGGTTCTCAAGTTTCCGGCACGTTGTCCGGGGGCGACCTGCGCACGGCTTGACCATGCGTCTCGCAACTGGGGCGACAATTGGACTTTTTGGACCTGAAAGGACTCTCCCCCTCTGCAGGGCGGTCTTACACGCCTCGCTCTGCGCCACCTGCATGATGGAGCGATCTGGTGTGGCAAGGATTCGGCCGCCGGCGATCGTGGCGGCCGCGAGTCGCGCGGAATCGTCAAGATTGGCGAGCGCGATCAACGATCGAGTTCGACAGAAATGTGTCGCGATGATTCCTAATGATCTGTTTCGGCGGCCAGTCATCTGGACAACTTTGGACGGCCGTGGACGGCTCGACGAATCTGCCAACTGCCCTGTCAACATAGGGTTTTGGACGGCTTGGACGGCTTGGACGGCTCTATTCTTTAAAAAGAAAGGGGCGTCAGTAAGAGCGTACAGAGTTGGCAGAACGTCCCGCTAACACATCGCGCGTCCATCATGGCAACAGGACGAAGTGCGTAGAGAGAGCGCGAGAAGCCGTCCAAGCCGTCCAGCGCCGACATTCCGGCGAAATTTCAATCGCTTACAGCGATCTCGCACATCGTCCAACGTCGTCCACATCGAAGCGGAGCCGTCCAAGCCTCACCGGTTGCGCACCTTCACTCGTTTGGCGCAAAGCCATGCGCTGATTGCATCCCGCCGCCTTCGGACACCCCCGGACAGGGGTGCGGAAATTTGAGGAAGGGGGGAGGGGAATTTTCTGAGGTCGCAAGTGTGGACTGATTATCCTGCGGTGCGCAGTGGCGCGCGCTTGCTTCGCGGTCGTCGCTCAACATGGTCCCCACGGACAGAGATATTTGTCGTACGAATTTTCTCACGACATTCAGTAGTTCGCGGCGGGGAGATCAGCGGTTTATAGATGCACCGACGCAGTAAGGGGTGCCGGCGAAGCGTTCGATAATCGAGTGTTATCGAAAGTCGGCCGGTGCCTTCGCAATGAAATCAAGCTCGGTGCCGATGGGCCATCCGCTCGAATACACGCCTTTCCCCACAGTCGACCCCAGCGGAGGTACGGGTGCGCGCGAGCGCATCACGACCGATGCTGGAATGTTCGGCGGTGGAATAGCGCAGGGGCTAGAAACTTTCGGTGCCGGCCTCGAGAAAGCAGCGAATACCGGTCTGCAAATCGCTTCGGAGCACCAGGAAAAGCAGAACGAGGTGCACGCGGCGGAAGTGGGGACGTGGCTCGCCGATCGCGTCACGGATCGCCACGCCAAATATGCGACGCTCGAAGGCAGGGCCGCAATCGAGGACTTGCCGCAATACAAGCAGGACCTCGACGGTCTGTACAAGCAGGCGATGGAGCAAGCGCCGAGCGAGTCCGAGAGGGCGATGGTCGCCAAGTCGGGGCGGTATCTCACGTCTCAATTCTATCGCTATGCCGCAGTCCACGCGGCGAGCCAATCGAGGGCGTGGGCAGATAAGACCGCCGTCGATCGAGCAGGCAACAACGCGAACCTGGCGTCAATCGCGAACCAAAACAACGACCCGCAAGGTATGGAAGTTGCCTTGCACGGTTCGGATGATGAAGTTCGAAAGCTGTTCGAACAAAAGGGCTATGATGACGAGGCGATCGGGGCGGAAGTCAGCAAGAACCGCGGCCGCAATCTGCAACGCATCATCAAGGAGACTGCCAGCAACGACTCCGATGCTGCCGTAAAGATGTTCGTGAAATACGCGCCCCAGATGGACGCGCAGAGCAGGGCGGACACGGGCGTGTTTTTAAAGCCTATCCGTACCCAACAGATCGGTAAGCAGATTGGTGACGAAGCGCTCGGTCAATCGCCGCTTGCTCCTACGTTGAACGACGAAGTCGACCGTGCGGCCTCGATCGCCGGTCTCGATCCGGCGCTCTTGCGCGGCGTGATCCGCATCGAGAGTTCGGGCAACCCGACTGCCGTGAAGGGTAGTTACAAAGGCCTGGGTCAGCTCTCTGACGATCAGTTTCAGAAGTACGGGGGCGGCGACATCTTCAATGCGCGCGACAATCTGCGTGCGACCGCTCGCAAGCTTGCGAACGAGGCCGGTGAGTTCGAGCAGAGATATGGTCGCCTGCCGACGCCGGCCGAGATGTACTTGACGCATCAGCAGGGCGTCGGCGGCTTTGCTGCGCACACAGCGAACCCGGACCGGCCGGCGTGGCAGAACATGCTGTCCACGAAGGAGGGGCAGCAAAAAGGTGAGGGCTGGGCCAAGGCCGCAATCTGGGGAAACATTCCTGACCGGGACAAGCAGCAGTTCGGCAGCGTCGAAAACGTCACCAGCCGGCAGTTCACCCAACTGTGGGAACGAAAGGTCGACGCGGCGACTGGGCGTCTGCTGCCGGACAAGTCCGAGGCCTTCTCTCGCGCGCGCGATCTCCTCGAGGCCGGTAATGCCGGGCCCGCCCTGGAGGCGGCCACGCTCACCTACCTCGGTCGCCGTTACTCTCATGCAGAGTCAGAAACGGCGATGGAAACCCAGCGTGTCGAAGGGCTCGTCAAAAGCGACCTGTCGTCGATGCTGACAACCGGTCGCGGCGTCGACGATCTCAACCCATACCGCGTGCAGCACGCGCTGGGGGCCACGGCTGCGCAAAAGTGGGATGACGATCGAAACGACGCTCTGGCAACGTGGTCGGCAACCCATGATCTGCCGTCGCTCACGAATGCGCAGATCGAAGACCGGCTGAATTCGATCGCGCCGAAGGCAGGCGACCCGGATTTCATCCGAAAGCAGGCTGTGTACACGGCGACGAACGAAGCCGCCGTAGCACTGCGCAAGCAGCGAGATACGGATCCAGCTGCGACCGTAAAGGCCGATCCGCTGGTCAAGGCCGCTGAAGCGGCGCCTGGCGGTGACGGTTCTGTGCGCAACCTGGTCGAAGCCCGGCTCGCTGCGCAGACGCGTGCTGGCATTCCCAAGGAGAACCAGTCTCCGATCACTCACGAAGAGGCCATCACGCTCACGCGGCCGCTCCGTACCATGCTGCCTGGTCAAGAGCGCGACGTGCTGACCTCGATGGCTCAGAAGTTTCAAAGCACGTTCGGCGACCATGCGGATTCCGCCTTCGCCTTCGCGCTCCGTGCCCACAAGGTTGATACCGAAGTCGCCCAGGTGGCAGCGCGGCTCATCAAGAAGCTCGGGTTGGGCCAGCTGCCGGATGCCGAGGATGCGCGCGCCGTAGAGGGCGCAGCCGAAATCGGCGCCGCTCAGCGTGCCGTCGGCAGCATGTCGTCCGGCGATATCGCCGTGCAAAGCGGCGTCCCGGGCTTTGGCATGGGACCGGATCAGCAATTGGTCGACGCCGGCGCCGCTGCGCGCGCTGCGGCTCAGAAGGCCGGAGTGTCGTTGCCTGTCCGGGCAGTAATGGATCTGAGGGCCAACCCGAAACTGTCGGTTGATTTCGATCGGAAGTACGGCGCCGGCGCCGCGGCGAAGATCCTCGAAGCCTATCCGGTGCGCTGATGGCTGGCATCACGACTGAGCAGGGCGATCAGCAGCAGCAAGACAGGCCCGAGGGGCTCCTCGACAGGGGGAACATCGATCTCGACGCGCGGCCAGTTGTCAAGAACAAGGACGGCACCATCAGCACCGTTCGCTCGATGTCCGTCGGCATCGCGGCAAAGAGGTTTTGATCCCGACCGTCAGCGACGACGGTCGCATCATGGCCGACGACGAGGCCGTCCAACAGTATCGGCGATCGGGCAAGCACTTGGGCACGTTCGACACGCCGGAGCACGCGACAAATTATGCCGTGAGGCTGCATGAGCAGCAGGCCGCTCGCTATACGCCAGGCCAGAACGATTCCTCTCCGGTGCCGAATCCTACCCTCCCAGATGATACCGGCGCGAAGCCGGCCAATCACTTCGATCAATTCGATGCCGATCCGGACGCCGGCGAACCCGGCCTTGTCGAGCGCGGCCGGCTTAATGCCGTGCATTCATTCTACCGCGGCACCCTGAACGGTTCGACCACGCTGGCCGGTCTGGCGCATGTTTTCCAGTTGCCGGATGAGAGCGCATCTGCGGAAAAAAAGCAGTGGTTCAAGGAGCGCCGCGACGAGTATTCGCGCATCGTATCGGACCTGGCGCGATACGATGCAGTCCGTCCGTGGGATACGCCGGAGGAGGGCGCCTCGGCACTGGTTGGGCAACTCGCCGGCGGACTGCGCAGTCCTGAAAGCCTGCTCGGGTGGGGAGCGAAGGGTGGGACCTTTCTGGTTCGCACGGCGAAAGCCGCTCTTCAGCAGGGTGCGATCACGGCGGCGATCGATCCGCTGGTCCAGATGTTCAGCATTAAGGGCGGCGTGCAGAAGAACTACAGTCTGTCTCAAACGGGATGGGCCTTCGGTATCGGCGCCATCATCGGCGGCGGCCTACACGTCGGTGGTGAACTGATCTCCTCGGCGCGGATCAAGGATATTCATGCCAATATGGCATCGGAGGATCCGCAGTTCGCGAGTTCGACGACCAATAGCCAGCCTGCCGCACCGGAACAGGCTGCACCGCCCGATGTGACCAGGGCTAGCGAAGCTGGTGAGGGCTCTCCCGTCAGCGAGAGCTTGGCCGGCGATAAACCCCCATTATCGCAAGCATCGGAAGAGCCGTCTCAGTCGCCGAGCGTCGGAGAAGGTGCGGAAGCGACGTTCACCACCGCGAAGGGATCAACCTATCAGGTCCATAACGACGGAACGACGACCCGCAACAAGGCCGCACGCTCTGAGGTTGGCCATGAGGGCGATTTCGGGTTGAAAGACCGCAGCGCAAAAACGGTCTACGTCTCGCCTGATCAGATCGGCGGATTCGGTGCGCCGGAGGATACGCGTTGGCGTGTCCTAGATCATGGCGATGGCGCCTTGTCGCTGGCGACCTGGAATGAACAGCAGGACCGCTGGGGTATTTCGCCAGGATCGCGCAACATCAAGGTGTCCGACACGCCAAGTGTAGGCGCGCATCCGCTTGAGCTTTGGGAGCCGGAGCAGGTCAATGGCCTGACCGCCTATCGCGGCATGCATCCAGGGAACAAGATCACAAAGATCGATGCCGCGCTCGCAGAGAAGACGGCGGCAATTCCTCGTGCCGCAAATCTTCCGTCCGAAATACCGGATGACCTTTTTCGTGGGTACGGGCGGCAAACGAAGGAGAGCGGCTACAACGGCACGGCGGTGCCCATTCTCGGCGACGGCAAATATTTTGCGTTCCATGAGGATGCCGCGAAGGATTTCGGACCGCAGGTCGAGCGTGCGGGCATCGGCAGCATCGGCCAAAATCCTCTCGTGATTACCGATGGCGAGCAATGGCGCGCGCTGACAAAGCAAGCGGGCTGGGAAACGCCAAACCCTCACGGTCGCTCGGCGGAGAAGGTCGCCGAACAGACAGCGCGTCTTCGCGAAATCATCGAGGCGCAGGGGCATGACGGCGTCGTGGTCTGGTGGGACGACAAGATACCGCACGACGTGGGGGCCAAGGGCGAGAACCTGAAGCTCCTCCGCAATGTGTTTGGAACGCCGCAAGCGATCTCCTATGGCCGGCGGCCCCGCCCTGGCGCCGAAAACCTCATCGGCGACGCCGTCCCGAGCATGGCCAATCATCGCGTGGTCTCGGCCGACGGACTCTCAATCGATGTCGCTCCCCGCGTGATCGAGGCCTCTGACCTCAAGGCATCATCGGACGAGGGGTTCGATCAGGCACTGCAGCCGCGCGACCGCGACAGGGCTGCAAGCCAAGCACAGATTGCCGACATCGCGAATCGCCTTGATCCTGAGCGCCTGGGCGTATCCGCCGAGGCGGACCGCGGCGCGCCTATTGTGGGGCCCGATGCGCTGGTTGAAAGCGGAAATGGCCGCGTCATGGCTATCCGCCGCGCCTACCAGGAGGAGAGGGAAGGCGCGCAACGATATCGCGAATGGTTATCCCGGCAAGGCGTCGACCTTTCGCACTTCAGGGAGCCTGTGCTTGTTCGCGTGCGGCTAACCGAATTATCGCCACAAGAGCGCCAAGCCTTTACGGTCGCGGCAAACCAGTCAGCGTCCCTGGGCCTCTCTGCGCCGGAACGAGCGCTCGCCGATGCTCGCCTGCTTCCAGCCGAAACGCTCGATCTGATCCGCAACCTCGACGACCTGGGCGCGCTGGCGAACCGCGATTTCACGCGCGCCTTTGTTGCGAAGCTGCCGTCGACCGAGCGCGCGGCCATGCTAGATGCCGGCGGAGGGCTGTCGGCGGAGGGCCTCGCCCGCATTCGAAACGCCGTCCTTGCCCGTGCCTACGGCAATGCGCATGTGCTCACGCGCATTGCGGAGAGCCTGACCGATGACAGCAAGAGCATCTCGAATGCCCTGGTCGCGGCGGCGCCGCACTGGGCGAAGATGCGCGCGGACGTCGGTACGGGCCTAGTGCGTGCTGACATGGATCTGACGCCCGAGCTCCTCGAAGCAGTTCAGCGGACCGCAGATCTGCGCGCGAAGGGCACGAAGCTGCAATCGCACCTGGATCAACAGGATGCTTTCGATCGGCTTAGCGAACCGGTGGAAGCGTTCATGCGGATGTTCTACGATCCGTCTGGGCGACGCGCGGCCGCCGGCCAGCGGATTTCGGACGCTCTCCGGTTTTATGCCGAGGAGGCGCGTAAAGTAACGGCCGATGCTGGGCTTGACCTCGGCTTAGTACCGGTGACCGCCAGGGACGTGCAGAAGCTCGCAGCGGGGAAAGGAGCGGAGGGTTATGTCAAACGAACCGAAGAGGGCGGCCTTTTCCTCACCAGCAGCTCTGGTTATAGCGCGCACGGCACGGAGGTTGGCAGACGCGTACAACGACAAGACGCTGCGATCAGCGGCCGAGGCGCTGGAGAGCCGCTCCCTGGAAGCAATCAAGGAGCACAAGGCCGAGCTGCCGGCCGACTAACCCAGCCTGGCGGCGCAACCGGCGAGAGTGCAGCAGCTCTGCATCTGGCTTCCGATAACAGGGATATATCGCCAGCATTAGACGCCGGGCTTGCCGCGCTCAGCAGCCGCCAAGGCGGTGGTCGGTTGCCAATGGAGAAGGCGAGACCGACCGAGGGTGTCCCAGGCGATAGCGATGCCGGCACCGCGGTGGCAACCGTGCCTGAGCCGCCGCCGTCCGCGCAACGGCAAATCGCGCTGCAAAGCCTGCAGCAGCAGGCGATGGACCTGGCTAAACGTCTGGACTTCCCCCTTCGCGAGGGGAGGGTAAGGCCCCGATCGGCGCTGGGTGTGTTCATGCCTGGCACGGGTGTCGTTCGTGTGCGGGAAGTGCCGGACTTTGAGGTGGTGGCACATGAGGCGGGGCACGCGATCGAATACAAGGTCGGGCAGGACCTGACCGATCTGACCGAGCGGTTCGCCACCGAGTTGCGGCCCATGGTGACGAACCCGGCAGCCTATGATCCGTCGGTCCATGTCAAGGAAGGTTTCGCCGAGTTCGTCCGTCGTTACATCGGCAATCCGGCCTGGGTCGAGCAGAATGCTCCCCAGTTCACCAACGCCTTTCGCGATTTCATGCGGAAAAGAGCCCCCGATGTTCTGTCGACGATCGATCGCGCCGGCGAGGCGTACCGCTCTTATCTCGATGCGCCTTCCGTCAATGCGATCGGCTCGGTGGTGCGCAGCGTCGACGAGGAGCCGCATGGCTTGATCGCGAAGGGCATCGCGGCCGTGCGGGAGGATGGCCTGCCCGTGGTTGTCAAATCGGTGCTTCAAAATGCCTACCGCGCGATACTCGATGAGCGCGCGCCTGTGGCCACGGCGGTCCGCGACTTGGCCAGAGCGATCAGCGAGCAAACCGGTAAGCCGCTCGATCTCAAGGCCGTCGACAATCCCGAGATCCTGATGCGCCTTGCGGGGCGGTCGCAGCAGGGTGCGGTGGGGGACATGATGGAAGGCATCCGTCCCTATCATGCCACGACCCCGGAGGGACCATCGCTCTCGGCCGCGCTCGAAACGGCCACGGGCGGTCGGAATTCCGGCGGCTGGGGTAAGTGGGACCCCGTTAAGAAAGAGCAGTTCAGCACGTACCTGGTCGCGCGCCGCGCCGAGGTGCTGTGGCGCAAATTCAAGGATGGGCGCCTGCTGAACCCGCCCGCGGCTTTTTCAGTTGGCGACGCCGCAACAGCGATGGCCGATCTCGAGGCGAACAATCCTACCTTTCGGCAGGCCGCGGACATGGTGCACGCCTACACCCGCGAGCTCCTGCGCAAGGCCTATGACGGCGGCCTTATCCCGGCCGAGCTCTACGGAAAGCTTGGGACCGAAGAGTTTTACGTTCCGTTCATGCGAGACATGTCGGACAAACCACTGGCATCGTCAGGCTTCGAGTCCTCTCCTGAGGGGCCCGGCATGACGCAGGTGGTGAAGCGGATGACGGGCTCCTCGCGCGATATCAAGGACCCGATCGAAAGCATCATGATGCAGACGTTCCTGGTGAACCGGACGCTGCAACACAATGACGTCATCCGCTCATTTGTGCGCCTGGCCGAGCAAGCCAAGCTCGCCGGCGGCAAATATGTCGAACGCGTGCCCGCACAGGAGGCCCGGCAATACACGTTCGATTTGGCAGACGCCGTCGAGCGGCTGGCGAAAAAGCATGGGATCGATGCCGACGACACGGCGTTCATCACGGGTGCATTGACGGATGTCTTTGGGGAGGACCCCATCATCGGCTCTTTCTTCAAGATGGAGCCGACGGGCAAGCGTGGCGAGCCGATCGTGTTCTACAAAGAAGGCGGCGAGCTGCGGGCCGCGCGCTTCATGTCTGAGGCCGAGGGCCTGCCCCTGTATGAGCTTGTGACGGCGTTGCCGGCCAAGATGACGGACCTGTTTTCCGAGGTGATCGCTGCCTCATCGTCACTTGTACGGACGGGCATCGTCACGAATCCGACGTTTGCCCTGTCGAACTATATCCGTGACCAGTTCGCCACGGCGCTGCTGCGCAGCGACTACGTCCCGATCCTGAGCGGCATGAAGGGCATCCACGGTGAGTTCACGCAAAGCGAGGCGGCTCGGCTCTACGGCGTCGCCGGTGGCGTCTCGCCGGGCTCGTCGATCGCGCCGGTCGAGCGAGCGATCGAGGCCGATGTCAACGCGCTGGCCAAGAAGGGCTACCTCGTCAATCGCGTGACCACTTTCAAGGGGGCGATGGAGCTTGCGTCCTTCACGGAAGCCGGCACGCGCAACTCCGTCTTCGGCAAGGTCTTCGAGGCCAAGAAGCTGCAGGGCATGTCGGACTACGAAGCCATGGTCGAGGCTGCTTTTCAGGCGACAGACCTCCTCGACTTTTCCCGCCACGGCTCGCGCACAGAGGCCGTCCGGCGCTACGTGCCGTTCATCAACGCGCACCTGCAAGGCCTCGATAAGGCCTACAGGACGATGGTCCAGCCGGTCCTGGATCGCCTGCGCGGCGACCAGGTGCTTGCGTCGGACGCGCCGGCGTTCCGGAACGCGCTGGCGTCGTGGGGTAAGGTGTTCGGCGCCGGCGGTGTACTCGGCGCCGGGTGGGCCGCCCTCAACGCCGGCAGTGAAGCTTACCGGGATGCCAGTCCCCAGCTGAAGGGAACACATCTCGTGATCCCAGTGGGCGGCAAGGTCTTGCTGGTGCCGAAGCCCTTCGAGCTCAGCCTCGGCTTCACGGCTGGCGAGTATGCCTATCAGAAGTTTGCGCAGGACGATCCTCGCGCGGCCGCACAATTCATGCAAGCCGCGTGGGATGTTTTGGCGCCCCCGAATCCTCTCACGGACATTCCGATCATCAGGACGCCGATCGAGCTGGCGACTGGGAAGAGCCTCTTTACGGGCCGGGATATCGTCCCGGACACGATCGCGCGCCGGACCCCGGCCGAACAATACACGGACCGGACCAGCGCGCTCGCCAAATACATCGGCCGCACGATCGGGGTTTCGCCGATCAAGGTCGATTACGCCGTCGGGGCTGCATTTGGCACGTGGGGCCGCGACGCCATGGCGCTGTCGCAGGGCGTTGACCAGGACGCGCCGGTAGCGAACTGGGATGATGCTGTCTTCTTCCGCCGCTTCATCAAAGACCCAACCCGGACATCTGACGTGACCACGAAATTCTGGGATCTGATGGGCCAGAGCAACGGCAAATACAATCAGAACGTCGCGAGCTACGATAACCTCGTGAAGACGTTCCACGATGCCGATGCACAGCAACTTCTCTCGCAGTTGCCGTCGAGCCAGAAGGCCTTCGTGACACTAAAGTCCGCCGCGAATGAGGATGGCAAGCCGGCTTTTAATGCCGACCAAAAGCGGCTGCATCCCTTGGTGAGAGCTGCAGACGCGGTTGCGCTGCTCAACAGCATGCGGCGAGATTTGGTTGGCAACACATTCAACACCTTCGAGTCGGGCCAACCTCTCAAGATCGACCCGACCACGCGGCGCGACCTGATCGACAACATTCGGGAACTCGCGCAACTCGAGATGCGAAACGCTTTCGTCATCATGAAGGAGCCGGGCTACGCCGGCCGTCCGATGATCAGCACGGAGACCTCGATGGCGAAAATCCACTCGCTGTCACCGCTTGTCGCCGATGAGATCGCGGCACGGTATGCCACGGCCAAGATCTACACCACGGAGGCGGTTGCTGCGGCGTACCCGCAGCTTCAGCGGGCGCTGATCAGGGATGGGTCACAGGCTGACCTCGGCGCGCTCGCGTTCGACGCGAAAGCCGACGGTTACGAATTCGGTGGGGAGCGCGTGAGAAGGCCGCAGAAGCGACGATTGCAGATCGTGCCCACGGAGGTGCGCTGATGGGGCGGCTGCGGAATCGGCGACACGAACTCTTCGCCCAGGCGATCGCCGACGGGAAGTCGCGCGGAGACGCCATGACCGCCGCCGGCTATCCCTGGCATCGCGGCAATCAAAATCGCCTATCCCAAATGCCTGATGTGGTTGCCCGGGTCGAAGAGCTACGGAAGGCTGGCGATCATATCGTCGATCTGCGAAAGCTCGATCGAGGACGAATCCTGATCGAACTGGCGCGCATCGCGTGTGCCGATCCTCCGCTGCGTGCCGCGATCACGTCGAACGGCCCCGAGGCCCTTCCCGACGACCAACCGGTCCTGCTCGTCGACATTCGGCTCGATGGCGTGTTGGCCAAGCACATTGAGATGAGATTGTTGGACGACCGGGGCGCTCTCAGCGCGTTGCTCCGCTACGACGGAGTTCCTGATCATCCGTCAATCCTGGATCTCAGCCAATCAGTCCCCGCCGATTTCGCGGCACTCGAGCGGGTCTTGCGTGCGCTGCTGCGCAATCGTGAACGACCCGTCGAATAGGAGAACGAACAGATGCAGAGAGACGCAATCGTCCCGGATTCTCATCGCTCGGCCGAGGGGCTGAGATCGCAAGCCGGTCGTGACATCGCTCGGATCAACGAATTGAGTCCGCGATACGATGCCGCTCGACTGAGGATCCTGCAGTTGAACCCGGCGGAAGTCGTGCCGGCGTTTGGTCCAATGCCGGCAGAGAACGATCTTGTTGGCCTGATGCTGCTGGCGGATAGCGAGCCGTTCATTGCAGAGCTCGAGGCACGTGCCGAGGTATTGGAGCAGGAGCGCCTCGACAAATTGCCGGAGATCCAAAAACTGCGTGCCGAGGTGAACGAACTGAAGGGATCGGTCCGTGCCGCGCTGGCGCGTATTTCGATATTGGAGGGGCGCTCTTCGAGCCAGGTCGATCCCCAAGAGCACACGTCACGGGTGCGGGCAGACGTCCCGGTAATGCTGGCGCCTTCCGGAGGCGCCGCCGGCTTGGGCGGCGTCTCTGCCTCTTTTGGTGCGCCCCAAGGCGCGGGCGGCGGCGCGCGTAGGCTCGGAACGAGGGGATAGGGGGTAGTTGCACGTGAAACGTCGCCCCCACACAGAAGCCACGAAAGCCCGCATGCGCGCGAAGGCATTGGCAGCTGCCGCGATTAATCTCTCTGCCCTCAGCGCCATCCAGACGCTCGGCTACGCTCTCCCCGGCGATGGCGGCGGGGCGCTGTTTCAGAACAATGCCGGGGCCCATCACGTCCATCTCCGTGACCACGGGCGGCACCGGCTGCACCAATGGCACGACCGCCGGCATCTATTTCACGGGCGGCTCCGGCCGGCGCGCCCAGGCGACCGTGACTGTTGCCGGCACCGTCGCGACCGTCATCGTCTTCTCCGGAACCGGCGGGCGGGGACTCGGCTACACGGCCGGGAACGTTCTGACGGCCGTCAATGTCCCCGGCTGCTCAGTCCAGCCAACCTTCACCGCCAACACCGTCGGCAACGCTTCGTTTCTCGATGCCCAGGTCAACGGCACCACGGTGAGCGGTGCTGGCTCCGGCTGCACCCCGGGGACCTACTTCGGCTACAGCCCGGTCGGTGGCGTCGGCTCCGGCCTCGAGGGCATCGTGACCATCGGTGGCGGCGGCACCATGTCCTCCTTCACCATCACCGGGACCGGCGGTGGTGGCTACCGCCTTGGCGACGTCTTGACCTTCACGGCGTTCTCTCCAGCGATCCCTGGCTGCGCTACGCAGCCGTCGCTCACCATCGCCTCGTTGAACGCTCCCCTGGCCAGCTTTACCGACGCAGGCGGGACGGGCTGGCAGATCATCTCGGCCGGCGGCGCTGCCGATATCAACATCCGCCAGTTCGGCGCGGTCCAGAACTACGTGAAAGCCAGTGGCGATGCCGGAGCAACCGACGACGGCGCTGCCATTCGCGCCTGCCTGCGCTATGCGTCGATCGGGAGCTGGTTCCAGGACGCCGGCGGCTATGGCGGCGGCGTCTGCGTCGTGCCCTCTGGAGCCTCGCTCGTCTGCAGCGGCCTCGAGGTCCCGGCCTATGTCACTCTTCGCGGCAACACTCGGGGTGGCAGCGTTCTGAAGCAGTGCGAGAGCGACAACGTCAACGCCACGAACTTCATAACGTTGGGCGATCCGCAGAATCACCACAACGCCTTCGATGCCATTCTCAAGGACCTCGTCCTGTTCGGCGGCGGCAGTGTGATGGGTACGGCCTATATGGTCTACTCCAACAGCACGCAGTCGGCCTACACCCTCGACAACGTCGCCATCTATTCCGTGGCCCGCGGCTGCATCAAGTACGAGATCGGCTATGGCGGCCCGTCCGGCTTCGGGGTTCATGGCGGCCTCTGTGTGCCGAACGGCACATTGTCGCCGTCGCCAGCGATCGTCCTCTCGGGGAACTTCTCGTTCACCTTTGACAACAACTGGCAGACCAGCGTCGGCGGTCCGAAGTGGTCCGGCACCGCGATCAGCCTCGGGGGCGGCGGCACGTTCCAGATGAACACAGGTGCCCACTGCGAGAACCTCGCTATCTGTGTCGACTACGATGGCAGTGTCGGATCTCCCATGATGGTTTCCATCGTCAGTAATGTCGGAAACGTCGCTGTCGATAAGTACGTCTCGATCCGCGCTAGCTCCGTCTACTCCAACAGCACGCAGTCGGCCTACACCCTCGACAACGTCGCCATCTATTCCGTGGCCCGCGGCTGCATCAAGTACGAGATCGGCTATGGCGGCCCGTCCGGCTTCGGGGTTCATGGCGGCC